>NZ_JBFGZY010000020.1:0-35828 GCF_041586535.1 Psychromonas sp.
AATTAGATGATCTATTTAGGCGTAGGAAAAATGGATGAAAGCAAGGCATTGATTGCAGTAACTAGTTGTTCTAATTACAAAATCAATAACAAAGACTAAAACGTAGTTTTATGTCTAGCTAGCATTCATTTTAACAAGCATAAATGAACAGATAATTATCGGATTTGGTATAACATGGGTATAAAAGTGAATTAATTCACAGCACCTTTTAAAAAAGCGGGTAGCACTTTCGCATTACCCGCTTTCTAAAAGCAGATTTACCTGCCCGACAACTCGCATTCAACACTAATGGCTAGCTATGCGATTGTTTTATAAAGATTAACGAATACGTTCAAAGAGCAGATCCCAAACGCCGTGCCCGAGGTTATTACCGCGGTTTTCAAATTTAGTCAGAGGACGCCACTCCGGACGTTCTACATAATCTCCCGTGCTGCTTAGATTTTTAAAATCCGTTGCGCCCTGCATCACTTCCAGCATATGCTCAGCATAGTTTTCCCAGTCCGTCGCCATATGAATAACACCGCCAATGGCCAGTTTATGACGCATATTTTCAATAAATGCAGGCTGCACAATACGGCGCTTATTATGACGCGCTTTGTGCCATGGATCCGGGAAATAAAGCTGGAAAGTCGCCAGGCTTTTTTCCGGAATCATCTTTTCCAACACTTCAACTGCATCATGATTGATCAGGCGTAAATTGCTAACACCGGCTTCTCCGGCATCTGCAAGACAAGCCCCCACGCCGGGACCATGTACTTCAATGCCGAGAAAGTTTTTTTCCGGTGCATTTTGTGCCATTTCAATTAATGATTTCCCCATACCGAAACCGATTTCTAATACCACCGGCGCTTCGCGTCCAAATAATTCTTTAAAATCAATTAATTTGTCCTGATAGTCGACGCCCATGGTTGCCCACAGGGTATCGATAGCAGTCTGCTGTCGGTTGGTCATCCGCCCTTCCCGTTTTACGAAAGAGCGAATTTTACGCATATGTTTCTGTTTTTCGACAGGTTCACTGTTTTCTGTCTTTGCTGAATTTTCTTGTTCAGTCATTTTTGTACCTTAATTACGGGGTCATTTATAGCCGGCCATTATAGCAATATTCTGCGCCAATGGATCGACTTTATCCTTTGCTGCTTTCGACTATTATCTGCAAACGCAAAAAAACAAAAAAAACCTTACAATCAAACAGTTACCACAAACGGCACCATATGTAACGCATAACCGATTGATTTTAAGTTGTTTTAGCCTGCTGTTATTTCAGTCAATTAACTACCTAATATTTGTGGCGTTATATTTTCAAAGCAACTCTGTTATGCTCGCCGCTCCTATACAGAGTATCTAAAATGATGAAAGAGTTTGTTGTGAATCATGAAAACTTTAGCCAGCGTATTATTGCATGGCATGAACAATTTGGCCGTAAGACATTACCCTGGCAGCAAGATAAAAGTCTTTATAAAACCTGGGTAAGCGAGGTAATGCTGCAGCAGACTCAGGTTGCGACAGTGATCCCCTATTTTAAAAAGTTTATGCGCTCATTTCCGACCATCACTTACCTTGCCAATGCACCTTTGGACGAAGTGTTGCATCACTGGACCGGATTGGGCTATTACGCCAGAGCGCGTAATTTACATAAAGCCGCGCAGTATATCCGGGATAATTATGCAGGAAAGTTTCCTGAAGAGTTTGACCAGGTCGTTAATCTACCCGGCATAGGACGTTCCACCGCTGGCGCAATTTTATCCCTCACTTTAGATAAAAACTTTGCGATTTTAGACGGTAACGTTAAACGGGTATTAACCCGACACCAAACCATCGAAGGTTGGACGGGGGAAAAGGCCGTTGAAAACAGGCTCTGGCAACTGGCGGAAAAACTCACACCGGCAAAACAGACCAATATTTTTAATCAGGCAATGATGGATATGGGCGCCATGGTCTGCACACGCAGTAAAGCCAATTGTACAGAATGCCCGGTGCAGCTGGACTGTTTGGCACTGGCAAATGACACGGTACGGGATTATCCCACCCCCAAAGCCAAAAAGAAGATTCCGGTGAAAACTGCGGTGATGCTGGTACTGCGGGAAAATGGTACAACCCTGCGTTTAAAACAGCGCCCCCCTGCGGGGATATGGGGAGGGTTATGGTGTTTTCCTGAATATGAAAATGAAGCTTTATGTCTTGCGGATCTTCACCAGCAGGGTATTGAACAGTTTGACAAGAGAGTATTGCCGGCATTTCGGCATACCTTCAGCCATTTCCATTTTGATATTACTCCTCTGTTAATTGATGTGGAGATCATAGAAACAAAACAAGTAATGGAAGAAAGTGATGTGCTTTGCTATAACTTGCAGCACCCGCAAAAAGTCGGATTAGCAGCCGCAACAAAAAAAATTATAACCACGGTTAACAAAAACTACTAAAAGGAACAAACAGATGACCAGAATGGTATTTTGCAGTTATTTAAAAAAAGAAGCACCGGGCTTAGCCTTTCAATTAATTCCGGGCGAATTGGGAAAACGTATCTTTGATAATATCAGCCAGGAGGCTTGGGCAGAGTGGCAACGTAAACAAACAATGTTAATCAATGAAAAAAAATTAAATTTAATGAAAGCTGAAGATAGGAAAATTGTTGAGGACGCAATGATTGGTTATCTTTTTGAAAACAAAGACGTCGAAATCGAAGGTTACACGCCTAAAAAATAACCCCCTAAGTCCTAGCGCTCACAAATAAAGCGAATAACGTTCAAAGTGCGAGCAAACAGAAGAAAAACAAAATAAATATACAGAAAGTAGTTGACGGTCGAGGCGAAAATCTATTTAATACGCCTCGTTCCGCTTCGTTAGCTCAGTCGGTAGAGCAGAGGATTGAAAATCCTCGTGTCCCTGGTTCAATTCCGGGACGAAGCACCATATTTAGTTTTAGAGAATGAAAATTCAATAAGACAAAGGTTATAGCAAAAATGCCAGTTATAACTTGCACACGGTTTCGTGTGCCGACTTAGCTCAGTCGGTAGAGCAACTGACTTGTAATCAGTAGGTCACCAGTTCGATTCCGGTAGTCGGCACCATTAATTACTTCTTTGATTGTTAAAGAAGCTTGTTTTAAAAGAACAAGAAAAGTTTTGCTTCGTTAGCTCAGTCGGTAGAGCAGAGGATTGAAAATCCTCGTGTCCCTGGTTCAATTCCGGGACGAAGCACCATCATTTAAGCCCTTAGAGTGAAAGCTCTAGGGGCTTTTTTGTATCCGTCATACTTTAAAATTTTTGTCTAAAAGCCCCCATTAAGATTTATACCAATCTAAGTAAGTAAATCATCTACCAATAGCCGGCTATTGCTACGATGATTCGCCTTGAACTACACGAAACTAACGGCACTGTATAATATAAAACGTTAACATTATGATATTAAAAGCAATGACGCTTTCATTATCCAGAGTTGAGGTTATTTAGATTGGTATGATAGCATTCCGCTTAATTAAATGGTCACAAATCGCACAGGAAAAGGATGTTCTGAATCAAACTCACAACGCAGTCAGGGTTGATTTTAGCAAGCCAGACTGAGCACCTTTATTAGTTCCTTTGGCATATACCCATGTTACTTCCAGATGCAAATAAGCACAGGTCAATATTTTGCAGCACGTACTGTTTGACGCAGTCAAATATAGTGGTTGGCTATTGGAATTGGAAACAACGCGGTTATTTTCAATTTTAATAAGTGAGGTTAACCAGATATTTATGCGGATAGTAGTTGACGGCCGGGAGTAAAATCTATTTAATACGCATCGTTCCTGCTTCGTTAGCTCAGTCGGTAGAGCAGAGGATTGAAAATCCTCGTGTCCCTGGTTCAATTCCGGGACGAAGCACCATCATTTTAAGCCCTTAGAGTGAAAGCTCTAGGGGCTTTTTTATATTCGTAGCTTTATATCTAACGCTGACCTTTACAAGTTGTTTAAAAAACGCCTCAACAGATCATTTAATTAATCCAATTGCTATTAAGATTCAGCTTCTCACAGATAGTGCATTTTTCAATTGTACTCTTCCTGCAAGATGGCAATAATAACAACCATCAAGAATAATCAGGGAGTTACTATGCAGGTTTTGTTAACCGACGTTGCAACAATTTTTATCCCGATTTTTTCCTCGTTAATAATATTCGCTCAACTGCAGGTTAATTAGATGTTTTATGAAGGTAGCGAAAAACGCTTAGATATTTGTGTAAAAGGGGTTGATTTATTCACCTTTCCTGATGATTTCTGGCAAAAAATGGTGCAGCAGGCGGATGCCTTTATTATCTCCAAGATAAAAAATAAGCAGCTCAAGGCTTATCTGCTATCAGAGTCGAGCCTGTTTATCTGGCAGGACAGATTATTGATGATCACCTGCGGAAATACTCATCTGGTAAAAGCCGCACAATTTTTCCAAAAAAAGGCAGGCAGAGAGTATATCCAGTCCCTGCTCTTTCATCGCCATCAGCCCCTGTTGCCTGATTTACAAAAAAGTAGTTTTGCACAGGACACACAGCTGTTAAAAACACATTTACAGGGGGAAACTAAGCATTGGCAGGGAAACTATCGCGGGGACCTGTTTATATTCGGAGAAGCTGCGAGAGGAGCTGTAAAGAGCAAACAAATATTAATGCTGCATGGCTTGCGCGGAGATTTTGCCGATGTACTGCAGTCAGGCAGCGCGAGCGAACAACTTATTGGATCAACATTAGCGCTATTGACGTTTTTCCCTCACCTGCAGATAGACCAGTTTACCTTCAGCCCAAAAGGTTACTCATTAAATGCAATAACAGGTGCGCACTATCTGACTATCCATATTACCCCGGAAAAATTAAGCACCTATTTAAGCGTAGAAAGCAGCTTTACCGGAGAAACAATGCAGCCCTTTATTGAACACCTGCATAGCCTGTTCGAGCCGCAACAAAGCAACCTGATGCATTTTCAGCATAAATCCGGGCAAGGCTTGGAGATCAGCGTTGCTCCTGTCCTGCTCAATAGGTACGCTATTCAAGCGTAAATACCGCCTGTACCTGATCACTGATTTTAATCTTGTTAACCTGATAACTGTTTTCGCCGGGTTTTTCACTCATTGCCCGCATCATTATCGGTTGGGCATGCTGTTGCTGATAATTAATAGAATAAATTTTATCTAACTTCGCCTGATAAGCTGATGCCAGGCTTGCAGCTTTCTCCAGAGAGTCCTGAACCGCGAGCTGGCGAGCTTTCAACAACCATTGCTGCGGTGACTGCAGGCCGTAGTGCATTTGTTGAATAGCATTGATATTTGCCGCTGTGACAGACTCCAAAAATTGATTCACTTTAGAAAGGTCCGTTAACAGATAAGTCAGATCACGTGCCGCACTTATCCCCTGCAGGGTGCGCTGATTTTGTACGTATTGATATTGCTCTCTGGTACTGATATTTCCCCTCTCCAGTACGCTTTGCTCAAATCCCGCTTTTTCCAAATTCAGTAATAGTGCAGCAACCTGCAGATCAACTTTCTGTTTTGCCGCCTCTACTGTATCTTGCATCGCCGTCGCCTTAAATTGAATAAGCACCTGATCCGGCTGCACTTCAACTTGTGCACTGCCGGTAACAGCAAGGTATGGTTTATCAGGTAAAGGATTTATATTGGCAAAACAGCCCAGAGAAAAAGTCGTAATAATAACCAGCATTGTATATGTTAAATAGCGCATAGAAACTCCCTGAATGATGCAGTCAATTGATAAGTTTATGACAGGATCTGGTTAAGTTATACCAATTCCGTTAATTAGATGATCTATTTTGGCGTAGGAAAAATGGATGAAAGCAAGGCATTGATTGCAGTAACTAGTTGTTCTAATTACACAAAATCGTATGGGACGATTTTGAACAGCTTTAGCTGGCCACGAAGTGGTGAAGAACAGGATGTTATAAATCAAATCAATAACGAAGCTAGCATTCATTTTAACAAGCATAAATGAATAGATAATTATCGGATTTGGTATTAGTTGCATCGGTACTTTATTTCAGGCAAAAAAAAGCCAGCGGTTAAGCTGGCTAAATAAATTTAACTTGCCTGCCGTCAGACAGGCTAATTAAATTATAAAACGTCGACTGCGTTAAGGTCAGCAAATGCTTTCTCAAGACGAGCAACCATTGACTCTTGACCAGCACGTAACCAAACGCGTGGATCGTAGTATTTCTTGTTAGGCGCGTCTTCACCCGTTGGGTTACCGATTTGACCTTGTAGGAAATCATGGTTTTTAGCTTCGTAAGTACGGATACCGTCCCAACATGCCCACTGTGTATCTGTATCGATGTTCATTTTGATAACACCGTAACCGATAGACTCTTGGATTTCAGCTTCAGTTGAACCAGAACCACCGTGGAATACGAAGTTTAATGTGTTAGCTGGAACACCGTGTTTTTCAGAAACATATGCTTGAGAATCACGTAGGATAGTTGGCGTTAGTTTAACGTTACCTGGCTTGTAAACACCGTGTACGTTACCGAAAGAAGCCGCAATAGTGAAACGTGGGCTAACTTTTGATAATTCAACGTATGCGTAATCAACTTCAGAAGGTTGCGTGTACAGTAAAGACGCATCCATATCTGTGTTATCAACGCCGTCTTCTTCACCACCAGTACAACCTAGTTCGATTTCTAACGTCATGCCCATTTTAGACATACGCTCTAAGTATTTAGCACAAGTTGCGATATTTTCTTCTAGAGGCTCTTCAGAAAGGTCGATCATGTGTGAAGAGAAAAGAGGTTTACCAGTTGCAGCGAAGTGCTCTTCAGATGCAGTTAGTAGTCCGTCAATCCAAGGAAGCAGTTTTTTAGCTGCATGGTCAGTATGAAGAATAACTGGCACACCGTAAGCTTCAGCCATTGCGTGAACGTGTTTTGCACCTGAAACTGCACCAAGAATAGCTGCTTCTTGACCTTCAAGTTTAAGACCTTTACCTGCGTTAAATGCTGCACCGCCGTTAGAGAACTGAACAACAACAGGCGCTTTAACTTTAGCTGCTGCTTCAAGTACTGCGTTGATTGAATCAGAACCAACAACGTTTACCGCTGGAAGTGCAAATTTGTGTTCTTTTGCAACTGCAAATACTTTCTGAACATCATCACCAGTGATAACACCAGGTTTTACAACGTCTAAAATCTTAGTCATGAGATATTTCCTATCTATTTTAGTTAAATTAAATACTGTTTAATTTCGCGCGTCATTCTACACAAAAATTTGATAAAAAACACGCAATAAAAAAAAGCGAGATATTATCTCGCTTTTAATAATAAATTAATCGTTTGCACGAGACTCTAACATTTCCACTGCTGGAAGTTTTTTACCTTCAACAAACTCAAGGAAAGCACCGCCGCCTGTAGAGATGTAAGAAACATCTGCTGTGATACCGAATTTATCAATCGCAGCCAGTGTATCACCACCACCCGCTACAGAGAATGCTGGAGATTCAGCAATTGCTTTAGATATACCGGCAGTACCCGCTTCGAAGTTTTTGAATTCAAATACGCCAACCGGGCCGTTCCAAAGGATTGTTTTTGCATCTTTAAGGATTTTAGCAAGTGCTGCAATGCTGTCTGGACCTAAGTCAAAGATCATGTCGTCATCTTGAACGTCTGCAACGTTTTTGATTTCAGCTTCTGCGTTTTCATCGAATGCTTTTGCACAAGCAACATCAGTTGCAACTGGAATTGCACACTCTTCCATTAATTTCTTAGCTGTACCAACTAAGTCTGCTTCGTATAGTGATTTACCAACATTGTGGCCTTGAGCGGCAATAAATGTATTGGCAATACCACCACCAACAACTAGTTGGTCAGCAATTTTAGATAAAGACTCAAGTACAGTCAGTTTAGTAGATACTTTAGAACCACCAACGATTGCAACTAATGGACGAGCTGGATTGTCCATCGCTTTACCTAAAGCTTCAAGTTCAGCAGCAAGTAGCGGGCCAGCACATGCGATTGGCGCAAATTGACCGATACCGTGAGTAGAAGCTTGAGCACGGTGAGCCGTACCGAATGCATCCATAACGTAAACGTCACAAAGTGCAGCAAGTTGCTTAGATAGCGTTTCTTCGTTTTTCTTTTCGCCTTTGTTAAAACGAACGTTTTCAAGAACAACGACTTCACCTTCGTTAACTTCCAGACCGTTTAGGTAGTCAGTCGCTAAACGAACAGGCACATCTAGTGCTTCATTTAAGTAATCAACAACAGGTTGTAGAGAGAATGCAGCATTCTCTTCAGCTGTGCCACCTTCAACAGGACGGCCCAGGTGAGAAGTAATCATCAGTTTAGCGCCTTTTTCTAACGCTAATTTGATTGTTGGAATTGACGCACGGATACGCGCATCAGATGTTACTTTACCATCTTTAATAGGCACATTAAGATCTTGGCGAATAAATACACGTTTGCCTGCTAAATCTTGATCTACCATTTTTTTTACTGACATGATGAGTCCTCTCATTTGATTTTAAAACTATAGAATTCTGATCTTATTGCCTGAACATTCATCCAGACCTAGTTATAACACTGCTTTATAGTAAACATTTATTGCTTCAACTTGTTTTAGCGACAGCATTATAGACGAAAGTTTTTATTACTACGATCTCAATGGTCAGCTAATTTACCTTTTTCCATTATAAGGGAGTTGATTTATATCATTTTCCGTGATTTTTTTCACAAAACAGTTGAAAAAATGAACGTTTTATAAATTCGCCGATGCATAAATGGGGTATTTTGTTTTGTTGCAAACTTTTTTCAGCTTATTTGCCCTTTCTCATAAGCTTTAATGTACAGCAACTTATCTTTCCTAAAGCTACTAAAGAGCAGCATCTGCTTTGATATGCGGATCTGCCATAGCTAAACCTCGATTGTAAAAATTCAGACAACGAAGAAATAATCAACGGATTTTTCGTTGTTTGTTAAGAATATGTAATAATAACTCTTCGTCCAAATAGTTTGTTATTTAAAGCAGAGAGCAAAGATGAGCAGCATTGAAATTCATGGCGCCAAAACCCACAACCTTAAAAATATAGATCTCTCTATTCCGCGTGATAAACTGATTGTTATTACCGGGCTGTCAGGTTCCGGAAAGTCATCATTAGCCTTTGATACCCTGTATGCCGAAGGCCAGCGCCGATATGTTGAATCGCTTTCTGCTTATGCCCGGCAGTTTCTCTCTTTAATGGAAAAACCCGATGTTGAACACATTGAAGGGTTATCGCCGGCGATTTCCATTGAACAGAAATCAACATCGCATAACCCGCGCTCGACCGTCGGCACCATCACCGAAATTTATGACTATCTGCGCCTTCTCTTTGCCCGGATCGGTGATCCGCGCTGCCCGACCCATAATGTCACTCTGAATGCGCAAACCGTCAGTCAGATGGTTGATGAGATTCTCAGTAACCCCAGCGGCAGTAAAATGATGCTGCTTGCGCCTATTATCAAAGAGCGTAAAGGGGAGCATGTTAAAACCTTTTCCAGCCTCGCTGCACAGGGCTTTTTACGGGCGCGTGTTGATGGTGATATTTGTGATTTGAGCGATCCGCCTAAATTAGCTTTACATAAAAAACATACTATTGAAGTGGTTGTGGACCGTTTTAAAGTGCGCGATGACCTGAAACAGCGGTTGGCAGAATCTGTTGAAACAACCTTGAGTTTAAGCAACGGCTCGGCTGTTGTCGCCTTTATGGATGAAGATAAACCGGAACAGCTTTTCTCTGCTAATTTTGCCTGTCCGCATTGTGGTTACAGTATTGCTGAATTAGAGCCGCGCATCTTTTCCTTTAATAACCCTGCCGGTGCCTGCTCAACCTGTGACGGACTGGGCATTGAGCAATATTTTGATCCTAAGCTGGTGGTAAGTAATCCGGCGTTAAGCCTGGCTGAGGGTGCAATTGAGGGTTGGAGCAGCAAAGCCAATTATTATTTTCAGATGCTAGTTGCAGTCTGTGATCATTACGGTTTTTCAGTTGATACTCCTTTTGAAAACCTTAGCAAGCAGCAGCAGCAGGTTGTATTATACGGCTCGGGTAAAGATAAAATCGCCTTTTCCTACAGCAATGATAAGGGCGATATTGTCTCGCGTTTACATCAGTTTGAAGGGGTCATTCCCAACCGCACCCGCCGTTACCGCGAAACAGAATCCAGCGCAATGCGTGAATATCTGGCTAAATATATGAACCGCCAGCCCTGCTCTGAGTGCGGAGGTTCGCGTTTACAAGAATCCTCCCGGCATGTGTTTATTAACGATGTGAACTTGCCCTACATCTCCCAGTTATCCATTGCCGAAGCGCAGTCTTTTTTTGCCGAGATCAAACTGCAGGGACAAAAAGCGAAAATAGCGGAAAAAATTCTTAAAGAGATTTTAGAGCGTCTCAGCTTTTTAGTGAATGTCGGTCTTAATTACCTTAGCCTGGAGCGCAGTGCTGAAACCCTGTCCGGTGGTGAAGCTCAGCGTATTCGACTGGCCAGCCAGATTGGCGCGGGCTTAATGGGGGTAATGTATGTCTTAGATGAGCCCTCTATTGGTCTGCATCAGCGCGATAATGAGCGCCTGCTGAAAACCCTGACTCATCTCCGCGACCTTGGCAATACCGTGATTGTGGTAGAGCATGATGAAGATGCTATCCGTCTTGCCGATCATATTATTGATATCGGCCCCGGCGCGGGCATTCATGGCGGTTTTGTAATCGCTGAAGGTAATTATAAAAGCATTGTTAAAGCCAAAAATTCATTAACTGCCGATTATCTCAGCGGCCGTAAATCCATTGCAGTACCCGAAGTTCGCACTCCCCTTACCGACAAATGGATTAAATTAACCGAGGCGACAGGCAACAACTTAAAATCGGTCAACCTTGAGATACCCGTTGGTGTATTAACCTGTATCACCGGCGTTTCAGGCTCGGGTAAATCAACGTTAATTAACGATACACTATACCCGCTTGCACAAACCGTATTAAACAAAGCGACCACCATTCAGCCTTCGCCCTATAAAAAAATAACCGGCCTTTCTCATCTGGATAAAGTGGTTGATATCAACCAGAGCCCGATCGGAAGAACGCCGCGTTCAAACCCGGCCACTTATACCGGTATCTTCACCCCTATTCGCGAACTGTTTGCCGCCACGTCAGAATCACGGGCGCGCGGATATAAACCCGGGCGTTTCAGCTTTAACGTCAAGGGAGGCCGCTGTGAAGCCTGTCAGGGTGACGGGGTGATTAAAGTTGAGATGCACTTCCTACCCGATGTCTACGTACCCTGTGATACCTGTCAGGGAAAACGTTACAACCGCGAAACCTTGGCGGTTAAATACAAAGGTAAAAATATTCATGAAACCCTGGAGATGACAGTTGAAGATGCCTTCCGCTTTTTTGAACCGGTACCGGTTATTGCCCGCAAATTACAAACACTGATGGATGTCGGCCTCTCCTATATTCGTTTAGGGCAAGCTGCAACCACCCTTTCCGGCGGAGAGGCGCAGCGGGTAAAACTGGCAAAAGAGCTGTCAAAACGTGATACGGGTAAAACCCTGTATATTCTTGATGAGCCCACCACGGGTTTGCACTTCCATGACATTGCCCAGCTGTTAAAAGTCATCCATACTCTGCGTGACCATGGTAATACCATTGTTATTATTGAACATAACCTTGATGTAATTAAAACAGCGGACTGGATCGTTGATTTAGGCCCCGAAGGCGGTAATGGCGGCGGCGAAATTATCGCTACCGGCACACCGGAAGAGGTTGTTAAGGTACCGGGCAGTTATACCGGACAGTTTTTAAAAAACCTATTAAACAAAAAAACAGGCTGACAAGGCAAACGCATATTTAATTACCACTATTGTTCAGCTGAGTTACAATGAATAATTGCTACTAAACTGCGCAGCCTTACTTGCTTGCGCAATTTTAATTTTTGGAACGCAGAACGAATTGAACAACAGTTGAGGTTTTTCGGGGCGTGGACTTTAGTCCACTCAAAAGAAAGCCCCCTCTCCGAAACTTAATCTTAAAATCAGCAGGTTGAGTAAAATCAATGTAATGGATACCGGCTGAATTAGAGTGCTACTCAAGAACGCCTAAGCATAAATGTTAATAATATAAAAAGAGAGCAGTTGATAAATGGATTTACAAAAAAAATTAACCCGTGCATTTGTTGTGACTTTTGCACTTTTAATGGGGCTGGGAGCCCACTACTTTCAGCATAATCAGGGTGGCAGCGGCCTGGAATTAGCGCAGAATAACGTAGTCTGGATCTTTTTTTCAGCCTTAATTGGCTTAGGGTTATGGCAAATAACCCTGCAGGAAAAAATATTCTATAGCCGTTTTACCCTAGTCTTTTTAAGCGCAATACTGCTTTTTTGTATTCCACTGTTGTACCCCAATAACCAACTGGCCGATCAAAGTTATACCCGTTTACTGGGGCTTTTTGCTGGTTTTTTGTTATTTATTAGTCTGCAGCAGTTGCAGTTCACACGCCGCAATATAGAGCGACTTCTAGCACTGATTGTACTCGCGGGGTTTTTACAAGCTTGCTACAGTCTAACCCAGGATTATCTTCTGCCCGCTGATAATCTCCTTGGCTATGATATAGGTTACGGCCGCCCCTATGGTATTTTCCAGCAACCTAATGTTTTGGCCAGCTTTATGGCAACGACTCTGATTTTAGCCGGATATTTATTACAGCAAAGCAAAGATAAAAAATTACAAATTTTTTATCTTTTAACTGCCCTGCTTAATATGTGGGTAATTACAATTTCTGTATCTCGAAGTGGCTATCTAGGTGCTTTGATCGCACTTGTCTTATTTTTTCCTTGGGCATGGCAAACCAATAAGCAAAAACTCGGAATATTTATTCTCGCTATTTTATTAGGCCTAGGTTTAGCCTCGACAAAAGGCGAAGATATCTTAGCTAAAAGAAATATTGATAATATGACCGAAGGTGGCGGCCGCTTAGTTCATTATAGTAACAGTTGGGATATGATCAAAAAGCACCCTCTAATAGGATATGGTTACGGTGGATTTGAAAAAAACTATTTAATGAATACCGCAGAGCGGGTTAAAAATAACAAATCAAAGCCTGAACACGCTCACCTTACTCATCCCCATAACGATATTTTATTCTGGGCCGTTGAAGGTGGAGTTGTACCCTTAATTGCAATATTTTTATTGGTTATCGGATTTATTCGTCTGTTACGCCCTTTTAAGTTCACCCATGCGATGGCTTTATTGGCCCTTGTCGTTCCAATTTCCTTACATACACAAACAGAGTACCCGCTTTACCATTCGGCATTACATTGGCTAGTATTGTTACTATTGGTTTTTTATATTGACTCACAATCTGAAAACAGTCGACAAAAAATGTTCAGGTTAACCTTTGCATTGCGTGCCTTTGCACTATTAATCCCCATCGGCGCGACTCTTTTTATGATCAGTAACTTACATACCATGTCAAAAATAACCGCTTTTGAGCGCAGTAAAGAGCCCAATATTCAACTACTGCTGGATGTGGTTAACCCATTGGTCTATGAAGATCGCTTCGAATTTCATCTTAATAATTTCCGTTTAGCCGTTGCAATCCAGATGAATAATCAGGAAGAGATTGAAAAAATAATAAATTGGACAGAAAAAACTATTGAAAGCAAGCCAAGATCGTTTTTTTATCTTATTCTTTATCTTGCTTACCTGAATAACAATCAGCCGGAGCAGGCGCAGCAAACCCTAGAGTATGCTCGCTATTTGTATCCCAATGATCAGCAATTAGCCGCTGTAGAGAAACAAAAAAGTGAGGCAGCAGCAAGCAGTTCTGCTCAATCTTCACTGGCCAGTTTTAAAGAAGAAAAGGCGCTAGATTCACAACTAACTGAATAATTAATAGAGTGATAAATTGGTTATGGAACAACCGAATAGTTATCTGAAATGGACAATCAGGATCACAGCATTAGCCTGCTTACTGCTCGCTAATGCTGTTTTTGCCGATATTTATCTGTTCGTTGATAAAAATGGCAATAAACACTTTGATGAACGTCAGCTGACGCCGGAATATCGTTTAATCTTAAAAAGTGATTCCAATACCACCAGCAACTCATTCAATACAAAAAAACGTAAGTATTTTACTAATGAGAAAGCACCCAATCACACCATTTTACAAAAAAAATACCACCCTATTATAGTGCAGGCCGCTGAAAAATATCAATTGGAGCCATCTTTTATTCATGCAGTGATCACCGCGGAATCCAGCTATCAGCTTAACGCGGTATCATCTGCGGGCGCACTGGGCTTAATGCAGCTGATGCCGGCCACGGCTGAGCGTTTTGGTGTCAATAACCCCTTTGATCCGGAGCAGAGTATCCATGGCGGAACAGAATATCTGTATAAACTGCTGCAGGAGTTTAAAACGAAAGAGCTGGCATTAGCTGCATACAATGCGGGTGAGGGGACGGTAAGGCGCTATAACCAGCAAATTCCGCCATACCCGGAGACTGAGCAATATGTTGATAAAGTCATGGGGTTTTATTGGTATTACCGCAATAACCTATAAAAATTCCCATTCTTTATTAACCGGCTAAAAACTGATTGGTTTACGCGGTTTTTTAACTGCTTTACTCTTTTCAGATTGAGCCTCTTTACTGGGCTTGCTTTTCACAGCGTCGTGAGCTTCTCTGCTATGTTCAACAACGTCCGGCTCAACAACTTCATAACCGTCCGTTTGTCCTTTTAAAACTATCTGATAATGCTGCTCATTAAAACTGATAAGATCACCCGCGTAGACTTTTTTACGTTTTTGGGTTTCAACTTCACCGTTTAAAAAGACATAACCTTCGGCGATCACCTGCTTAGCCTCGCCACCGCCTGACACCAGGCTTTCAAATTTCAGGATTTTATAAAGCTCGGTCGGCTCCTGGTTAATTTCTACCAGGGTCGCGTAAATTTCCTGCTCATGCTCAGACATAGCGTTCTCTTCAATTGTAATTATAATTATTTCCCCGTCAGGCTATGGTCCCAGCCTTTCCAGACAGTCTCGTAACCATGTGATTTAATTATTTTAGCCATCTCGTTAGGGCTTCTTTCATCGGATATTTCAAACTGCTCCAGGGCTTTTACTGATGTTTCGGCATAACCGCCTGGTTGCGTACTCGATGCCGCACTTAAGGAGGTAATACCCAAGGGTAAAACATGATTACGAAAATGCTCCGATTCCCGGGTTGAAAGTGATAATTCCACCTCAGGGTTAAATAAACGGTAAGCGCAAATCAGCTGCACTAATTGTTTATCGTCCATTACCGATTTTATTTCCATACCACCCGCACAGGGACGCAGCCGCGGAAAGGATATCGTATAATGGCTCTGCCAGTATCTTTTCTCTAAATAATTTAAATGAGCAGCCACGTAAAAACAATCGGTGCGCCACTCTTCCAGGCCAATTAAACAGCCCAAGCCCATTTTATGCATACCCGCTTTGCCGAGTCTATCATGGGTATCCAGACGATAGTTAAAATCTGATTTTTTTCCTTTCAAATGATGCTGTGCATAGGTGAGCGGATTATATGTTTCCTGATACACCAACACCGCATCGACACCATAATCTATCAACTCTTCATATTCGTGCTGTTCCAGCGGCTGCACTTCAATCGAGATATGCGCGAAATATTTTTTAATGATAGGTAGCGCCTGCTTAAAATACTCGACACCGACCTTACGCTCAGATTCCCCGGTAACCAGTAAAATATGTGCAAAGCCCATCTTTTGAATGGCTAAACACTCCTGTTCAATCTGCTCCATATCCAGAGTGGTACGGCGAATGGCATTGTGCATTGAAAAACCACAATAGGTGCAGATATTACTGCACATATTGGACAGATAGAGCGGAATATAAAACTGCATGGTTTTACCAAAACGCTGTTGAGTGAGTTGTTGCGACTTTTGTGCCATCTGTTCCAAAAAAGGCTCTGCAGCGGGGGAGATCAAGGCTTTAAAGTCTTCTAAATCTAAACGCGATTTAGATAAAGCGCGTTGCACATCATGCGCATTTTTACTGTAAATTGAAAGGCGTACATCATCCCATTGATAATTCTTTATCTGCTCACTAAAACTCATCACTTACCTACTCCGACTGTAAAAATGCGGTCAACGGGCTGGATGCAACCGCATGATTGGCCTGCCCCGCCAGACCGGAAAGGTACGCCTGTCGCCCCGCCTGCACTGCCTTGGCAAAAGCTTCACTCATCGCCACCGGATCCCCGGCAACGGCCATAGCAGTATTAACCAATACTGCATCAGCGCCCATCTCCATGGCCAGAGCTGCATGTGAAGGACTGCCAATACCAGCATCGACAATCACCGGGATATTTGCCTGCTCAATAATGATCTCCAAAAAATCGATGGTTTTCAGACCTTTATTAGAACCAATCGGCGCGCCTAAGGGCATCACCGCCGCACAACCCGCCGCTTCTAAATGTTTACATAAAACCGGGTCGGCATGCACATAGGGCAATACCACAAAACCATCATTGGCTAAGGCTTCCGCTGCTTTTAATGTTTCAATCGGATCCGGTAACAGGTACTTAGGATCGGGATGAATTTCTAATTTCACCCAGTTAGTCTGCAGAGCTTCCCGCGCTAATTGCGCAGCAAATACCGCCTCTTTAGCATTGCGGGCACCGGAAGTATTGGGCAGTAAATTCATCCCCTGTTTAATTAACGGCGCAAGAATATCATCATCTTTATGCTGCATATTTACGCGCTTTAACGCCATGGTCACTAACTCTGACTGAGATGCTTTGAGTGCGGCAACCATGGTTGTCTGATCATTAAATTTACCTGTTCCGGTAAATAGCCGTGAAGTGAAGGTTTTATCCGCAATCACCAATTGATCACTGCTGAGCATTTTATTGTATAACATCTATTACTAGCCTCCTGCTATGGCTTGAAAAAGCGAAATCTGATCACCTTCATTAAGCGTGACTTCAGTCCATGTTGAACGGCTGATGATCTGTTGATTGACTGCAACTGCGCTGCCTTTTAGAGGGCTTTCTAACTGTTGTAATAGCTGTTCAATATTACATAACGCGGGAACTATGATTAGCTGATCATTTACAAATATATTCATTGAATTTATCCACATACCTGACATTTAGGGTCTTTATTAATGGCAAAGGTTTGCCACTCCAGCGTTTTAGCATCGAAAAGTTTTAATTTATTCTTAATACCGGAAGGTAGACCGGTAAGATACTTAATTGCCTCCAGCGCCTGCAGTGTGCCAATCGTGCCGACTACCGGACCAAGCACGCCGGAGTTACTGCAATTGAGCACCTGCTCTTCATTATTTGGGAATAAACAGTGATAACAGGCTGAATCGGGGAGACTATGATCAAAAAACATCAATTGCCCTTCCAGACGAATGGCAGCACCGACAATTAACGGTCTTTTCGCCTGCACACAGGCCTGGTTAATCATCTGTCGGCTGGCCATATTGTCGGTACAGTCTAAAACTAAATCAGCGAGCAGCAACTCCATTGCAAGTTGTGATTCATCCATTTTGTTCTTAATACTGCGCACCCGTATTTCCGGGTTAAGTGCTTCCAGGCGTTTTTTCATTAAGGTCACTTTGGGAGCACCGGTATCACAACTCTGGTAGGCGATTTGCCGTTGCAGATTGCTCACCTCTAAATGGTCAAAATCAGATAAAACAATTGTTCCTACCCCCGCCGCCGCCAGATACAAAGCAGCGGGAGAGCCTAACCCTCCCATACCGATGATCAGCACTTTGGCAGATTTTAGAGCGAGTTGCCCCGACTCCCCGACTTCTTCCAATAAAAGGTGGCGGCTATAACGTAATATTTCAGCATCGGTTAACATGGTTTACCTTAATACATTAAACCTGAATAAGCACAATTCACTTTCTTGATTATGCAAATACAAGGAGGCGTGGGCTTCAGCCCACATAAGAAAAACAAGAACTCTAAAAGAGCTGGGCTAAAGACAGGATGCGCAGAGCTTATCCGCTCATAACACTAAACTGCCGTTTAATTCGCCCCACGCCCCAAAAAACATTGCACTATGCAGAGCCTGATTCCTGCAATATCTGGTTAAAGGCTTCGATAACTGCTTTTGGATCTTGTGCATGGGTTATTGCCGTCACCACGGCAATGCTGCCGACGCCAGTTTGCCAAACGGCAGCGGCACGCTCAAGGTTAATACCGCCAATTGCAACGGTTGGGGTCCCTTCAAGCAAGGCAGCATATTTCTGCAAACGCTCTAAGCCCTGCGGATCCGATGGCATATCCTTGGTTTTGGTGGGAAAGATATGTCCCAGCGCGATATAACTGGGTTTAAGCTGCTGCGCCCGTAATATCTCATAATAACCGTGGGTACTGAGTCCTAAACGCAGCCCGGCATCCGCTATCATAGGCAGATCCGCAATATCCATATCTTCCTGGCCGAGATGCACGCCGTAAGCCTGATGCTTGACTGCGAGCTGCCAGTAATCATTGATAAACAAACGCGCATGGTATTTTTTACCAAGTGCTATTGCCTCGATAATCTGCTGCTCAACTTGCTGCGGTTGTTTGTCTTTGATGCGTAGCTGCAGGGTTTTGACACCCAATTTTAAAACTTTTTCTAGCCATTCGACACTGTCTAAAACAGGATATAAACCCAAGTTCAAAGTATCACATGAGACAAACCCCGGGCCGGCTTCCAAAGTTCCCTGCAGATCTAACTCATAACCAATTTGTGACTCCGGCAAGACCACTTCCGGAAAATCACTTTTATTGCTTGGCCAGCCTAAATGAGCTATCGCACCTTCGCCTTTACCCAGCTGTTTGCTGGCTTTTAAGCCTTGATTTAAATAGGCTTTAGCAATTACTAATGCATCTTCAATAAAATAATCCAAGGCGATGCAGGCAGCAATTGCGCTGGCTAAGGTGCACCCCGTTCCGTGGCTATGCACACCCGTTAAGCGTTCACTGCTTAAGGCGATTTCACGTTGTCCATCGGTCCAGTAATCAAGGGCTATTTTATCCACAAGCGGAAAATGCCCGCCTTTAATCAAGACGCTTTGACAGCCCATAGAGATTAACTTTTCGGCGGCAGGTTTTAATGATTCACCACTAATTAAAGCATGGCCAGATAGGGCCAGCACTTCATTGGCATTGGGTGTTAATAGATCAATGCAGGGTAATAAGTCAGTTTTAATGACCGCAATAATACCCTCTTCGGCCATATTATCACCCGTTGATGCAACTGCCACCGGATCGTAAATAACAAAAGGCGGCACAGCCCAGGTCTGTTTAAACTCCAGCAACTTTTCAGCGAGAATTTGCACATGCTTAATACTGGCGATTAAACCAATTTTAATCACCCTGGCCGGCATATCTGCCGCAAGAGAGGTTAACTGCTCGCTGAACATCTGTTCGGAGACACTTTCAACCAAACTCACAGCCACTGAGTTTTGTGCCGTGACAGCGCTGATCACGCAACAACCATCAGCGCCTAATGCCTTAAAGGTATGCAGATCCGCCTGGATCCCCGCACCACCACTACAATCAGAACCAGCAATCGTCCAAACGATATGATTCATATTAACACCACCCGAATCCCCGCACCGCCACTGTAATCAGAAACTACAATGGTCCAAGTAATATTATGACTCATATTAAACCTTATCGGTTTGTAAAGCAGCGGGCTGATATATCTCAGCACCAGAATCATTAAACTCTCTGGCTTTTGCCGCCATGCCTTGCTCTGCGTTCATAACAACGGTTTCATCTAATAACTTAATAGAGATTTCACCGTCTTCTAACTGCTTGGCAAAATCACGCACATCCTGGGTAATTTTCATTGAGCAGAATTTTGGCCCGCACATTGAACAGAAATGCGCCACTTTGCCTGACTCTTGCGGCAAGGTTTCATCGTGATATTCACGCGCAGTAACAGGATCTAAACCAAGGTTAAACTGATCTTCCCAGCGGAATTCAAAACGTGATTTTGATAAGGCATTATCACGGATTTGCGCACCAGGATGGCCCTTCGCTAAGTCAGCGGCATGGGCAGCCAATTTATAAGTGATTAGACCTACTTTCACATCGTCTTTATTAGGTAAACCAAGATGCTCTTTTGGTGTTACGTAACATAACATGGCACAGCCGTACCAACCGATTTGTGCAGCACCGATACCAGAAGTAATATGGTCATATCCAGGTGCAATATCCGTTGTCAGTGGGCCTAATGTATAGAACGGCGCTTCGAAGCAATCTTCAAGTTGCTTATCCATATTTTCTTTGATCATTTGCATTGGCACGTGACCAGGGCCTTCGATCATAACTTGAACATCGTATTCCCAGGCAACTTTAGTCAGTTCACCTAAGATTTCCAATTCTGCGAATTGTGCCTGATCGTTGGCATCTGCAATTGAGCCAGGACGTAAACCGTCTCCTAGTGATAACGATACGTCGTACTGCTGACAAATTTCACAAATTTCACGGAAGTACTCATAAGCAAAGTTTTCTTTATGATGTGATAAACACCATTTAGCCATGATTGAACCACCACGCGAAACAATACCCGTCACACGTTTAGCCGTCATTGGCACAAAACGTAATAACACACCGGCGTGAATAGTGAAATAATCCACCCCCTGCTCAGCTTGTTCAATTAAGGTATCGCGGAAAACTTCCCAGGTCAGGTTCTCAGCAACTCCATTTACTTTTTCCAGCGCCTGATAGATTGGCACGGTACCGATTGGCACCGGTGAATTACGCAGGATCCATTCACGGGTTTCATGAATATTACGGCCCGTAGACAGATCCATTACCGTGTCACCGCCCCACAAAGTTGACCACACCAACTTCTCTACTTCTTCTTCAATTGAAGAACTCACTGATGAGTTACCAATATTAGAATTCACTTTAACTAAAAAGTTACGGCCAATGATCATCGGCTCAAGTTCTGGGTGATTAATGTTAGCAGGGATAATTGCACGCCCTTCTGCTACTTCTTTCCGGACAAATTCAGGGGTGATCGATTCTTGTAAATTAGCCCCGAAACTATGACCCGCGTGTTGGAAATGTAATGCTTCACATTTTACGCGGTCACGACCTTGGTTTTCACGGATCGCAATGTATTCCATTTCAGGGGTAATGATACCCTGGCGAGCATAATGCATTTGCGTGACACATTTACCTGCTTTTGCTTGTAATGGTTTAGGTAAGTTAGCAAAACGTAAATCATCTAACGACTCATCAGAAAGACGCTCTTGCGCAAAATCAGAGCTTACTGTTGTTAGCTCTTCAACATCATCACGTGCTTCAATCCAGCTTTGACGTAAACGGGGTAAACCCGCATGAACATCTATTTTAGTATTTGGATCCGTATAAGGGCCCGACGCATCGTAAACTGGGATCGGTTCATTTTTTTCATAAACAGGATTTTCTTCAGTGCCACCCACGAAGGTATCCGTTTGATGGATTTGGCGCATCGCCACTTTAATCGGATGGATTTCACCATTGATAAAGATTTTTTCAGAATTTGGGTAGGATTCGTTATTTAAATTTTGGATATAATCTTGCGCGGCTTGGCGGGCTGCTCTACGAGATAAACCTTTACGGCTGGTGGTTTTTAAATTCGAGTTTACTTGATTAGACATAGCAATCTTTACCTTAAATAAGTTGGGTAGTGAGAGTGCTTGTCGAAATTCAGTGGAAAGTGTAAAGAAAACAGATCGATTTCTTTATGCTTGTTCCCTACGCAGGTATTACCCCAATCAGGTTCCACGGATCCCACATGAAAGATATAAGGCATTTTGCTTATATCAGTGGTCTCAGCCCTAAGGCTCTCCGACAAGAGCCAGCAGTATAGAAGAAAAGAGATCAAACTTAAACAGGTTCAGTCAAAAACTTGAGCAATTTAGTATGGCTAACCTTGCCTAACACGCTGAATAATTTATTAGCAAAAAAGTTAAAAATGCGGACTGAAGTCCGCGCCCCAAAACAAAAAAGCCCCTGCTATTTGCATAACAAGGGCTTATAAGCTTTAAATATTTTCTTAATTAAAAGAAATTATTTCTTAGCTGCTGCTTTTTCAGCTTTAACTTTTTCAATTACTGCTTCTGCAACGCCTTTCTCGGGGACGTAGACTTCAGTCTACCTGAAAACATGCGGACTGAAGTCCGCGCCCCAAAACAAAAAAAGCCCCTGCTACTTTCATAACAAGGGCTTAAACGCTTTAAAGCTAATTAAGAAATATTATTTCTTAGCTGCTGCTTTTTCAGCTTTAACTTTTTCGATAACACCTTCTGCTACCGAGTTCGGGCAAGGCATGTAGTGTTTGAACTCCATAGAGAACTGACCACGGCCAGATGTCATTGTACGTAGAGAACCGATGTAACCGAACATTTCTGAAAGTGGTACGTCAGCTTTAATACGCACACCAGTTGCGCCTGCTTCCTGGCCAGAGATCATGCCGCGACGACGGTTAAGGTCACCGATTACATCACCAACGTGGTCGTCAGGAGTAAACACGTCTACAGCCATGATTGGCTCAAGAAGTTGCGCACCCGCTTTAGGGATAGACTGACGGAATGCACCACGAGCAGCTAATTCAAATGCTACTGCAGATGAATCCACGGCGTGGAAACCACCATCATAAAGTTCAACTTCAACGTCTAATACAGGGAAACCAGCTAGTACACCAGTATCCATCATGCTCTTGAAGCCTTTCTCAATAGCAGGGAAGAACTCTTTAGGTACGTTACCACCAACAACAGTTGATTTGAACACAAAACCAGTACCAGGTTCACCAGGCTTAACGCGGTAATCGATTTTACCGAACTGACCTGAACCACCAGATTGTTTCTTATGCGTGTAGCTATCTTCAATCGCTTGCGTGATAGTTTCACGGTAAGCAACTTGAGGTTCACCAACAACCAGGTCAACGCCGTATGTACGTTTAAGGATATCTACTTTGATATCTAAGTGAAGCTCACCCATACCAGATAGGATTGTTTCGCCTGAATCTTCATCAGTTTCAACACGGAACGTAGGATCTTCTGCAACCATTTTACCGATAGCAATACCCATTTTCTCAGTTGAACCTTTATCTTTTGGTTTAACAGAGATAGAGATTACCGGCTCAGGGAATACCATCGCTTCCAGAATGATTGGATCTTTTGGATCACATAATGTGTGACCAGTCTGAACGTTAGTTTTCATACCCACGATAGCGATGATGTCACCCGCTTGTGCTGATGTTAACTCTTTACGGTCATCTGCCTGCATCTCAACCATACGGCCAACACGCTCAGTTTTACCTGTTGCAGCATTAAGAATCGTATCACCTTTTTTCAGTTTACCTGAATAGATACGTACGAAGGTCAGTGCACCAAAACGGTCATCCATAATTTTGAATGCTAACGCTTTAAATGTTTCATCTGCAGAAACAATTGCTTCACGACCAGTAGGCTCGCCTTCTTCATCTGTTAGCGGTTGCGGATCAACTTCAGTTGGTGATGGTAGGTAGTCAACAACTGCGTCAAGAACGTTTTGTACGCCTTTATTTTTGAATGCAGAACCACAGTAAGTCGGGAAGAAGTCCATAGTACGTGTACCTTTACGGATACATGCTTTAAGCTGTTCAACAGTCGGCTCTTCACCTTCCATGTACGCTTCCATCAGGTCATCGTCCTGCTCAACAGCAGTTTCAACCAGCATTTCACGGTACTCTTCAACTTGATCAACCATATCCGCTGGGACATCTGTGATTTCGTAGTTTTCAGGAAGACCAGAGTCATCCCAGATGTATGCTTTACGTGTAAGCAGATCAACAACACCACAGAATTCGTCTTCGATACCGATTGGTAATACCATTACTAATGGGTTAGCAGCCAGAACGTCTTTAGTCTGCTTAACAACACGGTAGAAATCAGCACCCATACGGTCTAATTTGTTTACGAAAATAATACGTGCTACTTCTGAGTCATTCGCATAACGCCAGTTAGTTTCTGATTGAGGCTCAACACCACCAGAACCACAGAATACACCGATACCGCCATCTAATACTTTAAGTGAACGGTAAACTTCTACTGTGAAGTCAACGTGTCCAGGAGTATCGATAACGTTCATACGGTGATCTTTCCAGAAACAACTTACCGCTGCAGATTGGATAGTAATACCGCGCTCAGCTTCCTGTTCCATGAAGTCAGTTGTAGACTCACCGTCATGTACTTCACCTGTTTTATGAATTTGACCGGTAAGTTTCAGGATACGCTCGGTGGTGGTAGTTTTACCCGCATCAACGTGGGCGAAAATACCAATATTTCTGTATTTACTTAAATCTGTCATTTTTTATACTCTATATGTAAAAAATTGAAACCAATATTCCGGCGGCATTATACAAGTATTAGCATTAAACAGAACACAGAATTCATAAAAAAAACAAAATATGTTGTTTTTTTAGCCATTTTTTTAGTTGATTTTTAAAAAACAGTCCGGATCTGATAAAAAATATGAATTATAAGCAAACTTATCTGATTTTTTAAATTTTGAGAGAAGAGAAAAACAAACTCAACTGCTCGCAATTAACACCAAAGCAAACAGCAGGCTAAAAACAAAAGTTGATAACGCCGTATTTTTAAGCTCAGTGTTAAATATTCGACCATCACGCAGATCCTTAAAAATTGCGTCTTTTAAGGCCAGACAACTTTTGATTAACGGGATGAAACTCAGTAAAAAAACAAATTGCCAGATGCGCACATTCTCAAGCAGACTCAAGTAACAAACGGCACATATGAATGCTCCGCCGATAAGAAACAGGTGATAGGTAAAGGCATTTTTCCGCCCCCATAACACTGCCAGGGTAGTTTTTTGGCTTTCCTTATCGGTATATACATCACGCATATTGTTAATATTTAAAACTGCAGAAGATAAAAGTCCGACACAGGTTGCAGGCAGCAGCAAAGTCCAGGAGAAACTTAAACCGTAAAGATAATAACTACCGAGTACACCTAAAAAGCCAAAAAACAGAAAAACAGCCAAATCGCCCAGCGCTTTGTAACCATAGGGTAATTTGCCCATGGTATAAGTTATCGCAGCAATAATCGCCAACAGCCCGAGTAATAAAAAGACCAACCAGCTGGTTAAATTATCGCCTAATGCAGCGACCAGCAAACTGATCCCCGATATTAACACTAACAACGTCGCTAAAATAATGGCAACTTTCATACTGCCCGGTGTGATAGTCCCTGTCTGCATTGCGCGTAGCGGACCGACACGCTGCGCATTGTCGGCGCCGCTAATGGCATCACCATAGTCATTGGCAAGATTAGATAAGATCTGTAATAACAAAGCAGTACTCAGCGATAAGCCAAAAATAAGCAGATCAAAAATTTGTGCGCGAGTGGCTAAACCAGCCCCTAAGATAATTGAAGCAGCGGCGAGTGGTAGGGTACGCAAACGCAACGCACTTAACCAAACTGAAACCTTACTCATTTGAATTGTCCTAATTAATTTTAGTTATGCACAGATCCTCTATGAATCATGCGTTAATCGCGATACATTAACAAACCTCAACCTATAAATATATAACGAGCCGATGTTAACTGCTGAGCATAATTTTAAATTGATGATCAATTTTATTCGCGAAGAATTACAAGCATTTGCGGGACAACAGGGTGCGAAACCAACATTTAATCTGGTTATTCCGCTGGCTCACTTTGATTTAATGAGTTTATTAAAGGGGCAATCATCGAACCCTGTTGCTGTTTATCCGTGCATTTACTGGCAGGATAAAGCGCATCTGCAGACCATTGCCTGCTTTGGCGCAATCGACGAATGTTTACATATCCCTCAGCCCACACCTCAAGCTTGTTACTTTGGCGGCTTAGCTTTTCAACAGCAGGGGCCGCAGTGGGAAGATTTTCCGGCGATCCGTTTTATCCGCCCGGCACTGGAGTTTAAATCAGAGGGGCAACAGCTTACCCTGACCTGCCATTTTAACGGCAGCAATAGTATTGAAGACAGCTTGTTATTGTTGAACCGCCTGCAGCTTTGCCCCCCGAAAAAAAGCGCCAAAAACCACATTCTTTCCCGCCAGGATACTCCGAATCAGGCTCAGTGGGCAGAGCTGGTTGAATTAGCTATTGAATATAAAGCGTTAATACCTAAAGTTGTTCTGTCACGCCAAACCGAGCTTATTTTGGAAGAAAAAGTTAACCCGTGGACGTTGATTGAGCAATGGCAGGCGGCGAACCTCAATAGTTTTCATTTTGTATTTCAGTTTTCGAAAAAATATGCTTTTATCGGCTGCTCACCGGAACGGCTTTTTTCGCGGGATAAAAACACCCTTCAAACCGAAGCATTGGCAGGTACGGTTAACCGGGGCAGAGATCAGCGTGAAGATCTGATGCTGCAGCAAAGTTTGTTAAGTGATAAAAAAATTGATCGGGAAAACTACTTAGTACAGGAATTTATTGTCTCTAACCTGAAACGTTTGAAAGCCGAGGTGGTATGCGCCGATCCTCATGTTATGCAGCTGCAGCACGTCCAGCACTTATGCGTTGCTATCAATGCCGAATTAACCACCCAGACCAGTGATGCGGATCTTTTATATAAATTACACCCGACGCCTGCGGTGGGCGGCACCCCGAAACTGCCTGC
The DNA here is from genome assembly GCF_041586535.1 of Psychromonas sp. Lineage (GTDB taxonomy): Bacteria > Pseudomonadota > Gammaproteobacteria > Enterobacterales > Psychromonadaceae > Psychromonas. Next base: position 26,664 of record NZ_JBFGZY010000020.1, read on the forward strand.
TTTGCAGTTTATTCACGATAAAGAGCCTTATAACCGCGGCTGGTATGCAGGGACTGTCGGTTACCTGCGCACCGACAAAAGTGATTTTAGTGTTGCTATCCGTAGCGCACTGCTCTCTGATAATTCCATTAAACTGTTTGCCGGTGCAGGCATTGTCACCGGCTCCATCGCAGATCAGGAATGGCAGGAGCTGGAAAATAAAATTCATACTATTTTAGATATTTTATCTATGTAATCAAAGGGAACAAATGCTAACGACATTACCTGAAGAGCCCTCTTCATTTGCCCATAAATATGCCAATATCAACCTGCTATGGGCTTCACTGATAATTGAAGAGTTAGTCCGTAACGGCATCGTTGATTTTTGCATCGCTCCCGGGTCCCGTTCAACTCCTTTAACCTTAGCGGCAGCCAACCATAAACAGGTTAATACGCATGTCCATTTTGATGAACGCGGTTTAGGTTTTTTCGCCTTGGGGCTAAGTTTATACAGCCGCAAACCTGTGGTGGTTATTACTACTTCGGGCAGCGCCGTTGCTAACCTTTATCCTGCGGTTATTGAGGCAAAACAAAGCGGAATTTCCCTGATCGTGCTTTCTGCTGACAGACCGCTTGAGCTGATCGATTGCGGCGCTAATCAGGCCATTGACCAGTTTCGTATTTTTTCTCACTATCCGGTTTTTTTTGCGCAGCTCCCGAGTGCAACCACCAGCATAAAACCCAACTACCTGCTTACCACCCTTAACCAGGGGTTACAGAAACAGCAGCAGAGTCCTGCGCCGATTCATTTCAACATCGCTTTTGCAGAGCCGCTCTACCCGCAAGCAACTTTGGTGAATTATTTATCCTATTTGCAACCGCTCGAACAATGGCTGAAAGATAAACACCCCTTTACCCGCTATTTTCATCAACCCCGTCACTTGTTGGCAGATCCCGGGATCCAGCTGGCTGCTAAAAAAGTGATTGTGATTGCCGGAAGAGTACCGGGCAAAGATCAATGCGGGGCAATAGCGGAGTTTGCCAGAGTAAATAATTATCCTTTGTTAGCGGATCTGCAATCCGCATTAACCAATAATGACCAGCAACTCCATTATTATGATTTATTATTGGTCGATGATAAATTCAACAAAAACCTGCAGCAGGCGGATCTGATTGTCCAGTTTGGTGATCAAATTATCTGCAAACGCTTAACCCAATTCATTGAAACATTTACCGGCGAGTATGTTTTGGTCAGCCCCGCAGATAATCGCATCGATCCGGCGCATCAGTTAAGAAAAAGGTATGTCTGCTCGGCAACTCAATGGATTAAAAGCCTTAACCATAATACGCCGGCGATTAGCAGCAACTGGCTGCAATCGCTTAAAAAACACAGTGCGGCTATAAGAGAACAGATAATTACCCCGTTCTTAGCCACTGAGCAGCTCAGTGAAATGGCCGTCACTGCAGCTTTAGATAAACTCCTGCCTGCCGATGCCCCTGTCTTTATCGGCAACAGTATGCCGGTGCGGCTGGCGGATCTGTTATTTATTAAAAATGCAGCTTTGCCTTTTACTAATCGCGGCGCAAGCGGCATTGATGGCCTGGTAGCAACCGCAGCGGGTATCGCAAAGTCTTATGCAGGTGCAACGACCCTGTTAATAGGTGATACCTCTTTTCTTTACGATTTAAATTCACTGGCCTTATTAAAACAGCTTAACGCTCCCTTTGTGATTATTCTGTTTAATAATGATGGTGGTGCGATCTTTAATATGCTGCCCGTACCAAAGCAGCAAAAACAAGATTATTACCAGTTACCCCATGGTTTGACTTTTGCAGATACCTGCAGACAATTTTCAATTGATTATTATGAGCCGGCTAAACTGGATGAGTTTATAGATAATTATCAAAAATCATTACAAAAGCGCCTCTCTTTAATTGAGGTTTGTGTAAAAAACGACCAAACTAGTAAACAACTTGAACAACTCAAAGAGCAGGTAAAACATGCCACTTTATAATCAGACGCAGGGAGATCCCCAATCTCCCGCTTTGGTCTTTTTACATGGTTTTTTAGGTAATCATCATGATTGGTCTGAAACAATCGCCTACCTTGAAGACGATTTCTACTGTATCTGTATAGATCTGCCTGGCCACGGCGGTTCGGTGGCCATCTCAACTCCTCTGGATCGCGGCTTTGAAACAACCCATGCTTTAATCAAAGATATATTGCAAGAGCTACAGGTAAAACAGTATGTTCTTATCGGTTACTCTCTCGGCGGGCGCATTGCACTTGATTACGCGCGTACCCAGCAGGATAACAACTTAAAAGCACTGGTCTTAGAGTCCTGCCATACCGGTTATACAGCAGAGGATGAAAAACAGACCCGTTTTGCTTATGATCTTGACTGGGCAAGACGTTTCGCCACACAAAGCGTGCTGCAGAGCTTATACGAATGGTACGAGCAGGATATATTTGACGATCTCTCCCGTGCACAAAAAAATCGGGTAATCGATAAACGCAGTCACAATTATGGGGTCTGCCTGGCAAATACGCTGCTTTCAACCAGCCTTGCCAAGCAGACCAGTGCCTTGCCTTTTCTGCAGCAGAATGCGGCACAAAAAAAACCATTACCCGTGTATTACTGCTTCGGTGAAAAAGACAAAAAATTTAAAAATCTCAGCCATACACTGGCCGATTTTTCGAATGTCCAATTGACTGAATTTAAAGGAAGCGGACATAATATTCACCAGCAGCATCCTCAGCAATATGCACGCTTTATCAAAGAACACTTTGGTAAATAATTTTTAACAACGACCTTTTAGGAATCGTTACACAATAACCTGCTCTAAATTGTTTCCAAAAAGCCTAAAATGACTGCTTATTTTGAAAACAAAAGCGCAAGTAATTTTGAAGTCGATCCTTAGCTAATAAAAATAAGAGAAAAATATGCCTGAAAAAGATTTTTACGCACCAATTTTATGGGAAAAAAGCGACTTGCAATTCAGTGATATTCTTTATCACAAAGCCGATGGCATTGCCAAAATCACTATTAACCGACCGCAGGTCCGTAACGCTTTTCGCCCGCAGACGGTTAACGAAATGATGCAGGCATTAAATGATGCCCGTTATGACAACAGCATCGGAGTGATTATTCTTACCGGTCAGGGGCGCCTGGCTTTTTGCTCCGGTGGTGATCAAAGCGTTCGCGGGGATTCAGGTTACAAGGATGAAGAAGGCGGCCACCATCTCAATGTTTTGGATTTTCAGCGCCAGATCCGCACCTGTCCAAAACCTGTTATTGCCATGGTCGCCGGATACGCTGTGGGTGGCGGCCATGTTTTACATATGATGTGTGATCTGACCATCGCCGCTGAGAATGCAAAATTCGGTCAGACAGGTCCTAAAGTCGGCTCTTTTGACGGCGGTTGGGGTGCCAGTTATATGGCACGTATCGTTGGCCAGAAAAAAGCCCGCGAAATCTGGTTTTTATGCCGCATGTATGATGCTCAGGAAGCCCTTGATATGGGCCTGGTTAACACAGTAGTTGCACTTGCCGATTTGGAAAAAGAGACCGTTAAATGGTGCCGCGAGATTTTGCAGAATAGCCCGATGGCACTGCGTTGTTTAAAAGCAGCATTAAATGCAGATTGCGATGGTCAGGCAGGATTACAGGAGCTAGCCGGCAATGCCACCATGCTTTTTTATATGAGTGAAGAAGGTCAGGAAGGTCGCAATGCCTTTAATGAAAAGCGTAAACCTGATTTTTCAAAGTTTGGCCGCAATCCTTAATTGTTGCAAACAATATATAGGGCTGCATTGCTCCGGATATAGTCCAAACTATTTAAGCGTTCAATAAAGGCAATATATTTTAGTTTTTTGGACAATTAAGTTAATTGATAGCCTATGCCTATCGAATTGATTGAAATAAACAATTCGATAATTGTTCTGATTTGGCGCATGCTATTGGAGATAAACAGCGTGTTAAAACACTTTTTTTAATTTATTTAAAAGGAATAACTCATGGTATTAGTAGGCAAACAAGCTCCTGATTTTACAGCTGCAGCAGTGTTAGGTAATGGCGAAATCGTTGATAGCTTTAACCTGAAAGACTTCTCTAACGGCAAAGAAACAGTGATCTTTTTCTACCCTCTTGATTTTACGTTTGTATGCCCTTCTGAGTTAATCGCATTCGACAAACGTTTTGGTGAATTCCAGGCACGTGGTGTTGAAGTAATTGGTGTTTCAATCGATTCACAATTTACACATAACGCATGGCGCAACACTGCAATCAACGATGGTGGTATCGGCGCAGTTCAATACCCGCTGGTTGCTGATGTTAAACATGAAATTTGTAAAGCATACGATGTTGAACTGGAAGAGGCAGGCGTTGCACTACGTGGTTCTTTCCTAATCGACAAAAATGGTGTAGTTCGTCATCAGGTAGTAAATGATCTACCACTTGGCCGTAACATTGATGAAATGTTACGTATGGTTGATGCACTTCAGTTCCATGAAGAGCACGGTGAAGTTTGTCCTGCTCAATGGGCTAAAGATAAAGCCGCTATGGACGCTTCTCCGGAAGGTGTTGCTAAATACTTAGCAGAGCACAATGACGATCTGTAATCTTTTCAGATTGTAAATCATACAAAAAACGGCTTCTCTATTGAAGCCGTTTTTATATCCGCTGTAAAAATTTCCCCATCATTTATCTGTTTTTATAATGTTCATCGCTTAGTTTAAGAGACTTTATTCTCTGCGACGTTATTGCATCGTCAACGGTTAACAATAGTTGAGGAAAAGAGCGTTATTTGTTATAAAGACGCACCCTAAAATTTTTACTCATTGCTTATTTTGATTTATTCCTCTTAAAACAAAAGAACGATAAGTATCCACTTAATTCAGGAAAACAGTAATGAATGGTGCCAACTTTGTCGTCCAAGCATTAAAGCAGCAGAATATCACGCAAGTCTTTGGTTATCCGGGCGGGGCAATTATGCCCCTATATGACGCACTCTACGACGGCGGCGTTGAACACCTTTTATGCCGTCATGAGCAAGGTGCTGTAATGGCCGCTATCGGTTATGCACGCGCAACAGGAAAAACCGGGGTTTGCATCGCCACCTCCGGACCAGGCGCAACAAACCTGATAACAGGATTAGCCGATGCATTATTAGACTCTATACCCGTTGTTGCCATCACCGGGCAAGTGGCCAGTCATTTGATTGGTACCGATGCTTTTCAGGAAGTTGACGTACTCGGGCTATCCTTAGCCTGCACCAAACATAGTTTTATGGTGCGCAGCGCAGAGCAACTGGGGCCGGTTATTGAACAAGCTTTTGAGATTGCTCAATCGGGACGCCCCGGCCCGGTTTTAATTGATATCCCCAAGGACATTCAACTGGGTGATGCTGTTATCCATGCGTTGACCCAAAGTAATATCGACAAAAAAGCATTAGATAAAAATTTAGTAGAGCAGGCTCTGAGCATGATTCAGTCCGCCACAAAACCCCTTGTCTATGTGGGCGGTGGGGTTGGCATGGCCGATGCGGTCACAGAGTTACGTGACTTTCTTAATAGCGTTAAAATTCCCAGTGTGTGTACCTTAAAAGGTATCGGCTGTATTCCCCATGATACCTCTTATTTTCTCGGGATGGTGGGAATGCATGGCAGTAAAGCGGCTAACTTCGCCATTCAGGAGTGTGATCTGCTGATTGCAATCGGCGCTCGCTTTGACGATCGGGTTACCGGAAAGCTGGATGAATTTGCTCCCGGTGCAAAAGTTATTCACCTTGATGTCGACGCCGCTGAAATTGATAAACTGCGGGTTGTCGAGCTGGCGATGAATGATGATTTAAAATTAGTTTTACCCGCCCTTAAAACCAAAACACAGATTTTGAGCTGGCAAACCCACGTGACAAAAATGAAAATGGATTTTGCCAATCGTTATGATCATCCCGGCAGCGCTATTTTCGCTCCCGCCCTGCTTAAACAACTTGCCGAAATGAAACCGGCGGATACGATAATATGCACTGACGTAGGACAGCATCAAATGTGGGTTGCGCAGCATATGTTTGTGGATCGCCCCGAGAATCATATTTCCAGCTCCGGTTTGGGAACAATGGGTTTTGGTATCCCGGCGGCGGTCGGCGCGCAGCTGGCTCGGCCTGATAATATGGTGATAGCCGTTTCTGGCGATGGCTCCTTTATGATGAATGTGCAGGAGCTGGGTACCATTAAACGCCAAAAACTACCGATTAAAATCGTACTGATTGATAATCAGCGCCTGGGTATGGTACGCCAATGGCAACAACTGTTTTTTGATGGTCGCTACAGCGAAACTATTTTAACCGACAACCCGGACTTTGTTACCTTAGCCAGTGCTTTTGACATTCCCGGTGAAACCGTTGAGACAAAAGATCAGATCCAGGATGCATTAACCAGATTACTGAACAGTGAAGGTGCTTACTTGTTACACGTATCTATTTCAGAAGCTGAGAATGTGTGGCCGCTGGTACCGCCAGGTGCGGCAAATAACCATATGATGGAGAGTGTAGAATGAAATATTTAATGATAATTCAAGGAGAGAATAGTCCTGAATTATTGGAGCGTTTATTACGTGTTATCCGCCATCGCGGTTTTTACACCCAGAAAATAAATGCGGAAAGCACTGAAAACCACAAATTACTGCATGTTACCGTGACCGTAACCGGCGAACGCCCGGTGAGCTTATTAAGTAAACAAATTGAAAAAATATTTGGTATTACCCAGGTTGCGGTATTGGGGCAGGCACAGCCGGCCAAAGAAAGCGCGTAACTTATTCAAGTTACCTTTTCTGTGAAAATCAGTTAAGGTTAACGCTGTTAAAATGTACTTAATTAACAAGCTGTTTGCGCTCTCACTTAAAGATCTTCTAAGCAATGTAGTAATGAACAGCCGCTAGTTATCAAAAAAAGGAATTAAAATGCCACAGTATCGTTCAAAAACATCAACTCATGGCCGTAATATGGCCGGTGCTCGTGCATTATGGCGTGCAACGGGCGTAAAAGATGATGATTTCGGCAAACCAATTATTGCCATCGCCAACTCATTTACCCAATTTGTCCCCGGCCACGTGCACTTAAAAGATATGGGACAACTCGTTGCCGGTGCCGTTGAAGCTGCCGGTGGTATCGCCAAAGAGTTCAATACCATTGCCATTGATGATGGTATCGCGATGGGTCATTCAGGTATGTTATACAGCCTGCCTTCTCGTGATTTGATTGCTGATTCAATCGAATATATGGTCAATGCGCACTGTGCTGATGCGATCGTTTGTATCTCCAACTGTGACAAAATAACTCCGGGAATGTTAATGGCGTCACTGCGCCTGAATATTCCGGTTATTTTTGTTTCCGGCGGGCCAATGGAAGCGGGTAAAACCAAACTGTCAGATCAACTGATCAAACTGGATTTAGTTGATGCAATGGTCATGGGACCGGATAAAGATGTTTCCGATGAAGATCTTGCCAAAGTAGAGCGCAGTGCCTGCCCGACATGCGGCTCCTGCTCGGGCATGTTTACCGCAAACTCCATGAACTGTTTAACCGAAGCCTTAGGTCTTTCTTTACCGGGTAACGGTTCAATGCTGGCCACCCATGCAGACCGTGAGCAACTGTTCTTAGACGCGGGTAAACGCATTGTTGAGATAACTAAACGTCATTACGAACAGGATGATTATTCCGTTTTACCACGTTCAATTGCCTGTAGAGAAGCTTTTGAAAATGCCATGGCACTTGATATCGCCATGGGTGGTTCAACCAATACGATTTTGCACCTGTTAGCCTGCGCGCAGGAAGCCGAGCTAGACTACACCGTTGCTGATATGGATGAGATGTCCCGCCGAATTCCTCAACTGTGTAAAGTTGCCCCTTCCACACCTTTATATCATATGGAAGATGTGCATCGCGCCGGCGGTGTGATGGCTATTTTAGGCGAATTAGACAGAGCCGGTTTATTAAATAGCGATATTCCAACTATCCTTAGCCCGACCATGAAAGAGCAATTGGCAAAATACGATATAATGCAAACCAGCGATCCAAAAATCATTGATTTTTATCGTGCTGGACCAGCCGGTATCCGTACTGTACAAGCCTTTAGCCAGTCTTGCCGCTGGGACACAGTAGATAATGACCGCGCAGCTGGTTGTATCCGCTCCATAGATCATGCATTTAGCAGCGAAGGTGGTCTTGCCGTGTTATTTGGTAATATGGCCGTTGACGGTGCAGTGGTTAAAACAGCGGGTGTCGATGATGATAACCTGACATTTACCGGACCGGCTAAAATATACGAAAGTCAGGATGATGCGGTAGCCGCTATTTTGGGTGGTGACGTGGTTGAAGGTGATGTTGTTGTTATTCGCTATGAAGGCCCACAGGGTGGCCCGGGTATGCAGGAGATGCTTTACCCGACCAGTTACCTGAAGTCGATGGGGCTGGGTAAAAAATGCGCCTTAATTACCGATGGTCGCTTCTCCGGCGGTACCTCTGGTCTGTCAATCGGTCACGTTTCACCTGAAGCGGCTGCCGGTGGTGTGATTGGTCTGATTGAAAATGGTGATATTATCGATATCAACATTCCATCACGGGCAATGGACTTGAAAGTATCTGAAGAAGTGTTAGCTGAACGTCGTGTTGCAATGGACGCTCATGGCTGGAAACCGGTCGATCGTGAACGCTACATTTCAACGGCACTGAAGGTTTACGCTTCAATGGCGACTTCTGCCGATAAAGGTGCTGTACGCGATCTGAGCAAACTGAAATAAAGCCGACAGCCGACAAAAACATTTAAAAAGCCGCTTGATTGGTCTATCAAGCGGCTTTTTTTATTGTCGGAGTGAGCAGAAGCTAGATAATGGAGAGCAAGGCGTTTGTCAGAGCAATAGCCGGTGTGTATTTAAAAACAACATTGTTATTCCTGATGTTAACCAACAAGGTAGAGCTGCTATTGCTCCAAATTGCTATTATACCAATTCCGTTAATTAGGTGATCTATTTAGGCGTAGGAAAAATGGATGAAAGCAAGGCATTGATTGCAGTAACTAGTTGTTCTAATTACACAAAATAGTATGGAACGATTTTGAACAGCTTTAGCTGGCCACAAAGTGGTGAAGAACAGGACGTTCTGAATCAAATCAATAACAAAGACTAAAAC
>NZ_JBFGZY010000021.1:0-35726 GCF_041586535.1 Psychromonas sp.
TCGCGCATTCCAAACTCCGGTTTTTTTAATGTAATCAATTGGTTAGCACTATTAATTATAGTAAATCTACCGGAGTTTTCCTTCTTTTTTGCCTGTTTTTTTATATATTTCAGTATGTTAACGTTTCTGGATGAGAACTAGATATGATTTTCGGCAGAAAAAGCCCATGCAAAAGCACAGGCTGATTGAGGAGGCTGGTCGATATGAAACCTAAGGCTAAAGTTAGATCTTGTCGATGACTGCAGTGAAGCTGCTGTTGCATAACAAACGTTGTTATGTCATTAATTAACACGCTAACCATTTAATCTATAAATGATCCTGTAATAATTAATTCTTCCCAAACCAACTGAGCAATTTATGGACTGTGTAATAAAAGGAAATTACTTCGAGCAAAAATTCACTACACTCACTGACAATGGATTTAGTATCGATGACTCTGCAATCGAAGTGATTGAGGTTTATTTATCAGGTAAGCCAGTCAAATCTAAAAAACAAAAATCAGTGAATAATAACCAATTATTTTGGTCCTCTAAATTCCTATGGGATTTGAGTGATAACGTTTTGAAATCAGAAGCGTTTACCCTAGCTTTAGCAAAATACTTCACCATTGATAATTGCTCTAATTTCAGCTTATTAGAGAGCCTTGCCCACAAGGCTCCTAATGTAGTCAGAAAGGGGTTACGGTGTTCTGAACTGGTTTTAAGGCCAAATAGCAGAAAGTGGATTGAAGCAAAGCAATTAGCTGAGCGGGTACCTAATGCATTGCATGAACTGATTAATATTTGTAAGGCATTCCAAAGGGCACATAATGATCGTCTCGAATTGGTAGCTAAACATCATGAGCCCTTTAAGGCGTTAACTGTATTTGAGTTATTAAGTTATTCGAGTGTGTATGCCTTCAAATATCTATTTGATAATCCTGATGCACTTGATGGCAGTGTTATTTCAACAGATGAACGTTTCAGAGCGTTAAAAAAGCTTGTTGAGTGGAAATTAAGCATCGCAGAGCCCAACTCATTTACACTTACGGATAGTGTGATAGGGAAATCACTAAAAAGACATCAATCACCATTAGTTTTTCCTTCCCAGGATGATTCATCAATACCTGAGTTTTATTTATACCATTTTGAAAAGTTGATGCAGGCACAAGTTGAGTTAGATGGTTTTTTATCTCGAAGCGTAACACCATTTTGTTTCGATGATGAGTGCGAATACTATTTCGATGGTGATCAATTAGGTATGCACAACCATAGTGACGTTAGTCATCAGGTTTGGTTGCTAAATGGTAAGAAACAAAGTTTAATCGATGGATATTGGCTAAATCGAGGCTTGCAGGAATTTATAGACAGAGGTCTTGCTGGTGGAATGATTGGGTCGGCAGAAAATCATGAAGATAACCAAACCGCCTATATCAAATCGTTAGGTGCCTATTTACAACTTTCTGAGATTTATGGTTTAAACAAATCAGTACAAACTGATAATGGCTTGAAAGTAGACATTCACCAAGCTTTGTTATCGCTTGAGCTGATGATCGCTTTTTATAACAAAGATTACATTGAAGTATTTGCTCAAAACTTACATAAAACGGGGGATTGGCAAGTATCTTTAGGCTTGTTAGCGCTGAGTGGCTTAATTGATCCGGCTAATATGCAGAATAGGTTTCCTATCACCTGGCAAAACTGGAAACAAAAAGCGCAGAATATAGTTGGTTGGACCGTATCTGATACTTTTCCCAAAGGTAATATTAAAGCCGCTGAAGCTATTCTTGATTTTTGGACCCTTGATTTTAAAAAGTGGTCTGCCCAGCTAAAAGCTAATAATCATGAAAACCTACCTCAACTCACTGAGAGGCCAATCTTTAAAATTGGTCATTACAGTGTTCAGTTACCTTGGATGATGGCTAATCAGTTAACCAACGTAAATGTGATAAATACACTACGTCGCTTTGCGAATAAAAGATCGGAGCTACATAGTGAAACTAGCAGAATTGAAACTAATCTAGGAAATCAATTCAGAAAACGTGGCTTTACCGTTATTGAAAGTTATCACCCAGAAAGGACCGAAGGGTTTAACCCAGGTGAAATTGATTTGATTTGTGTGCTAGATAATACCGTATTAGTACTTGAGGTTAAGTCGACGTATAGAAGAAATAGTAAAAGGGAAGTTTTACGCTACAAACATACCACATTAAGAAAAGCGGGCCAGCAAATAAAAAGTAAAACCGAAGCAGTGAAGAGCTTGCTAGAAACGGATGAGACTTTCCGGGAACTAATAGGTATTAAAAATCCAGGGGATCCTAACGTAATAGGGTGGATAGCTGACACCAGCTTAGAATATGACCATGAATATTTTAATGGATTTTTAAAAGTATCTGTTGAAGAGTTACATATTGCGTTAAGAGATGAAGCTGAAATGCTGGTGGACTTTATGGAGGAATTAAATGTGAAGCAGGATCTGGTAAAAGAAACACAGTCTTTATATCCAACTGGCTTTAGTGCAAAGGGTTTTGTCGAGGTTATTACATTATCAAAGCTTTGGGCTGCAAAACTAAACTAACTGTCACGGCTACAAAAAAATACAAATTACCCAAATGCACAATTTGTGCATTTGGGTTTTATGCAGTTGGTGGTGTCCCCCTAAGGTTAAATCTCCAATTCAACAAAATCTTTATCTACATCATCCTGGGTAATGCCGATATAACGAAGCGTCACGCCTTCGCTGCTATGGCGAAGCATTTTCATTACTCGGGCAATATCTTTGGTGTTTTGATAAAGATGATAACCACGCGTCTTACGCATTGAGTGAGTGCCTAACGACACATTGACTTCTTGACCAATCATCGCAAAGGCTTCTGATACGGCACGTCGTGTTAGCGGTTTAGGTGTCTTATGAAGGGATTGTTGATTACGGTAGGATTGAAACAGGTACACATGGTCTGGGTGCTCTGCTTGAATCTGTTTAATGGTTGCTAACGCTTTTTGATTTAACTGGATGTTAGCCAGCTTACCGGTTTTGGATTCCTTAATTAACAACCTGTCGCCATGAATATCATCAAACTTAATTGAGAGTAAATCAGAAATTCGTAATGCCAGGTGCGTATTAACATGATGCCGATCGCTCAATAACATTCATCGCGATCGGTTTTTTGTCTGTCTGTAGACCTCAGTAAAATCTAACTTAGGTGATCGGGTGACGTCAAGGAATTTAGTTTTTTACGCATCGACTCTCCCTTTAATTCAAGTTTAATTGAGCCATGTACTAGGCGATCTAATATCGCATCTGCATGTGTTGATTCCCCAATCATTTCATACCAATTTTCTATCGGTAACTGACTGCTGATCATGGTCGATTTGGTATCGTATCTGGCATCGATTAGCTCCAATAAATCACTACGTTGCTGCACGGTTAACGGCTCTAATCCCCAGTCATCTAATATTAATAAATTCGCTGAACTGAGTTTGTTGATAAGTTTTCGGTAGCTGCCGTCTGCCTGTGCAAGATACATCTTTTCAAGCAATTCTTTGAGCCTAAAATAATAAACGCTTTCGCCTTGCTGACAGTGATTGTATCCAAGCGCGCAAGCGAGATACGTTTTACCGCACCCAGTCGCGCCGGTGATAAGTATATTTTGATGTAGCCGTAACCACTCTCCTTGGGCGAGTGAGCGTATTTGAGCTTTGTTGATTTGCCGTCCCGATTGGTAATCTAGCTGCGCTAATTGTGCACTAACCCGGAACTTTGCCTGGCGTGTTAAACGTTCAACCCTGCGGTTATCTCGCTGTGTTATTTCATTATCCAGTAGCAGCGCCAGACGCTCTTCAAAACCAAGTTCGACATAGGCATTCGGTTGTTCCGTTTGCTGTTTGAGCGCATCACGCACGCCACTTAGCTTTAGATGATTGAGTTGTTGATAGACTGTTTTCATTTTATTTCCTTAATGGTAATAACTGTTTCCGCGGATGTTTTCATGTTCAATTTCATTCAGTAAATCAAGTTGAACTTCGGGTAAGGCTTGTTTATCTAAGCCCTTTTCAAGGATGTTGGTGATTTGCTTTAAGCGGGTTGCCCCCATCCACAATCCGCGATGACAAGCGGCCTCTAACCGTGCAGGGCTGTATTTTTTGGCAAGGCTAAGTAACCCTAAACAGGCGCGGTAACTTTGCTCCGGATGCTTTTTCGCCTGTAAAAATTCAATCACCAGCGTCTCCGTTGATTTACCGATATCTCTTGCCCAACTTTCAAATCGCTGGGGTGACCATTGTTGCTGCTTTTGATGCGCGATGGGCATGTGCCGTTCGTTTGTTGTGTGCCCACCAAACCGATGATCACGAGGATGAACTGCAACCTGTTTTCCTTGATGGTATAACGTCACTAACTGGCCTGTGACATGTGCTTCAAGCTTTTGTTTTATCAAACAATGAGGGACAGAGTAGTAATGTTTTTCTACTTCAACATGGTAGTCAATATGTACTTTTACCTGCTTGATTTGGGTAAAGATGTAAGCCTTGTCTGGTAAAGGCTTTAAGACGGGTTTATCGAGTAATTCAAATTGTGATAAGCGGGAACCTGGTTTCTTCTTCATTTGACGCCCGTTTAGATCAATCAACAATTCTGCAATACGCGTATTCAATTGACGCAAACTGAAGAAGGGCTCGTGACGTAATCGCGCCATGATCCAGCGCTCTACAATTTGCACACCAACTTCCGCTTTGGACTTGTCTTTAGGTTTATAGGGTCTTGCCGGGACAATGACGGTGTTGTAATGCGCGGCAAGCTGCTGATAGGTTGGATTTAGATCAGGCTCGTAACGACAAGCCCGTGTTACACCACTTTTCAGGTTATCTGGAATGATTAATTCCGGCACGCCGCCAAGAAATTCAAAGCAACGTGCATGGCTCATCACCCAGTTTTCTAGACCTTGGCTAAATGTGGCTTCAGCATAGGTGTAATTTGATGCCCCCATTACGGCAACAAAAACCTGTGCAGTTCGGCATTCACCGGTACTCGGATCAGTAATGTTCATAGTGGGGCCACAATAATCGACAAAGAGTTTTTCACCGGCTTTATGGTTTTGGCGCATGGAGGGTTTCTGGCATTTCAGCCAGGTTTTGTACTGTCGACAGAAGTGATTGTAACTGTAAGCTCCTTCTGGATGCCGTTCAACATACTCCTGCCAGAGCAAAAGTAATGTCATGGTTTTTGGCCTCAGCTCTTGTTGTAGCACCGCCCAATCGGGTATTGCGAACTGCTTTGGTCGGGGCTTTGATTTAAGGAATGCTCGTTGCAATGATTCATCATCCCACTCTTCATTTAAAGGCCAACTGGTGATCCCCATGGATGCAGCTCGCGCAGAATAAGTGGAAACAATGGAAGCTGAAATTGACAAGCTTTTTGCTATTTGGCGGTGGCTGAGTAAACAACCGTATTTTAGTCTTAAGATCTCTTTTAGTTTACGCATAGAAATGTGTACCGTTGCCATGGTTACTCCCCAAATGAAATTAAGAAGAATAACGTTTAGAAATACCTACAGGCAGACAAAAAAGTACAAACTATGAGCAATAACATTTAAGCCGATCACTCAATAACATTTTTACCAAAAGTGATCGGCATGAATGTTATTTGGTGATCGCGATGGATGTTATTCGGTGATCGGGTCAGAGGTTATTAGGTGATCGGCATGGATGGTAATATGCACCAGGTTTAAACCAATATTCCATATGTCAGCCATTTGCTTGCTGTAACGGCGCTCTAACAGGTGGCTAATCAATTTAACCTTATCCAGGTCTTTTACTGCTTGTACTTCAGCCATAATTTGGCTCCTCTGTGAATGGGTTCAAAGAGGTGATATATGTTTGAAAATATTTTGAATAGGGTGTTATCAGTGTTATCGATACTGTTCATTTTTATTCAATTGATAATATAAAAACAAACTAAATTGTTTGTTTTGTCGACCGGTTGTATGGAAATTAATTAAATATCAAATTTAGCTATTGTTACATATCAATATTTACCTTAGTCTGTGAAGACGTATTGTAATTTCTGCTATTAAGAAACTTCAAATAATCAAGGTGATATGATGGATAAACTAGAAGCTGAAGTCTTACTCCAAACTGCAATAAATCAACCAGAATCAAAATTTCGTGAAGGTCAATGGGAAGCTATTGATGCTTTGGTTAACCATAACCAAAAGCTGCTAGTCGTACAGCGAACCGGCTGGGGTAAAAGTTCTGTTTATTTCATCAGTACTCGTATTTTCAGAGATAGAGGGCAAGGGCCGACTATCATCGTATCACCACTCCTAGCATTGATGCGTAATCAAATTGAGTCTGCCGAGCGCCTAGGTATCAATGCAGTTACTATGAACTCAACTAATACAGATGATTGGCAGAGAGTTACACGTGATATTTTGAATGATGATATTGATTGCTTGCTGATTTCACCAGAACGTTTAGCTAATGATAAATTTGTTGAAACAGTTTTACGGCCAATTGCCGATAGAATCGCACTTATGGTTGTAGATGAAGCACACTGTATTTCAGATTGGGGGCATGATTTCCGTCCAGATTACCGTCGCATTGCAAATATCTTAAGTCTGCTGCCATCCAATACACCGGTCTTAGGTACAACTGCTACTGCCAATGATAGAGTAGTGGAAGATATTCAAAATCAACTTGGTGATATTGAAATTCAAAGAGGGTCCCTCATCCGAGATACCTTAGCACTTCAGAATATTACTCTGCCTGACCAACCATCCCGACTTGCTTGGTTAGCACAAACAATCCCTAATTTAGAGAGAACAGGTATCGTTTACGTACTTACTCAGCGAGATGCTGAAATTGTTTCTCGCTGGCTCAATGTGTGCGGTATTAATGCGAAGCCTTATTATAGTGGAGTAACACATCCTGATTTCGTTAATGCTAGGGGCACACAAGATACAGATGCTTATAGACAATATCTTGAACAGCAGTTGTTAGACAATGGGCTAAAAGTACTTGTTGCGACCACTGCTCTTGGGATGGGGTATGATAAACCTGACCTAGGTTTCGTTATTCACTTTCAGGCACCTGGGTCTATTGTCGCTTTCTATCAACAAGTAGGTCGTGCAGGTCGAGGCATTGATTCTGCTATTGGCATATTGATGTCAGGGGAGGAAGATGGTCGGATTCATGAGTTTTTTAGAAAAAATGCTTTTCCAACTCAAGCCAATGTTCAGCGTATTTTAAACGCGCTCGCTCACGTAGATTATTTAACCCCTGAAAATCTTGAGAAAGAGGCAAACCTACCTCAAAAACGCATTGAACATGTTTTAAAGTTTCTCGCAGCTGAATATCCTGCTCCTGTCGGATGTGTTGGTAAAAAATGGAATCGCAATCCGGTTCCATACAAAATGGATATGATAAAGGTTGAAGAGATCACTGCGATTAGAGAAGCAGAATGGACCGAAATAAAACAGTATTTGGAAAGTACAGATTGCTTAATGCTGACAGTTCGCAATGCCCTCGATGATAAAACTGACGAGCCGTGTGGCAAATGTAGAAATTGTGTAGGCCATGATCTGTTACCTACAGATGTAAATCAACAAATGGGCCAGGCTGCTGCAGACTTTTTATCTCGGAGCGAAATAGTGATGGAACCCAGGAAGCAAATAGCGGCTTCCAACCTTGAAGCGAGTAAAACATTTGTTCAGTATGATTTCCCAAGAGCTCTTGGTGAGTTAGCTGCTCAGGAGGGGCGAATATTATCACGTTGGGGCGATGCCGGATGGGGGCAAATGGTTGCAGATGACAAACACAATAACCACTTTCGAGATGAGCTTGTTGATGCGACTGCTGAAATGATCATTGATCGATGGAAGCCTGAAGCGTTTCCAGCTTGGGTTTGTTGTATACCATCATTAAACCATAAAACTTTAGTACCTGATTTCGCGAAACGTTTAGCTGCTAAGTTGGGACTACCATTCGTAGACTCTTTGGTCAAAGTGTTAGAGAATGAACCCCAAAAATGGCAGCAAAATCGGTATCATCAATGCTCTAATTTGGATGGTGCTTTTAGGGTCAATCAATTAGGTCCTGAAGGTAGTGTTTTATTGGTTGATGACGTAGTACGTTCTAAATGGACGTTTACCGTCGGCGCAGCACTATTACAACAAGCTGGCAGTGGTAAAGTATACCCAGTCGCTTTAGCTTCTACATCGGTGAATGATTAATGAATTTAACAACCACAGCACAAGCTATTATCCTGCTTACCAGCTACTTTGGTAAGCAGGATCATGATGCCGCAAAACCACTCACAAATGCCGAGTGGGCGCGGTTTGCTTTGTGGCTGCGTGATAGCCAACTCAGTCCTGCAGACTTGTTAGGCAAAGATAAGCAATCGCTGCTTTCTCAATGGCGAGATCCAAAAAACAAAATAACAACAGAGCGTATAGAAGCGTTATTGCAGCGTGGTCACAGCATGGCATTAGCACTTGAAAAGTGGAGCCGTTCAGGCTTATGGGTCATTACGCGTGCAGATAAAGACAGCTACCCTAAACGTTTATTACAAAAGCTAGGTAATCAAGCACCGCCAGTCCTTTATGGCTGTGGTGATAAAGAGTTACTTAAAGCGGGGGGGGTTGCTGTCGTAGGGTCACGTAAAGCAGAACTTTCAGATTTAAATTATACAGAGCAACTTGGAAGTAAAGCTGCTCACTCTGGTATCGGTATTGTATCTGGCGGTGCGCGAGGCGTTGATGAAACATCAATGTTGGGTGCGATGAACGCTGGTGGGAATGTTATCGGTATCTTGGCTGATAGCTTATTAAAAGCATCAACTTCAGTTAAATATCGCAGTGGCTTGATGGATGGCAATGTGGTGCTGGTATCGCCATTTTATCCTGAAGCGGGCTTTAACCGTTTTAATGCAATGGATCGTAATAAATATATCTATTGTTTAGCGGATACATCCATTGTGGTGCATTCTGGACCTAAAGGTGGCACTTGGGAAGGCGCACTTCAGAACCTTAAAAAAGGTTGGGTGCCTACTTGGGTAAAACAGACGCAAGATCCAACAGCTGGTAATGCTGCCATTGTTAATGCTGGCGCTCAGTGGTGTACTGATTCAATTAATGAGTTAGATATTGTCTCTTTATTTGTCAATGCCCCAACCAGTGCAGCTAATACTGTTAGTCAAAATGATCTGTTCAGTCAGCCCCAACCGGATCTTTTCTCGCAACCAGTTGAAGATTCAGTATCAAGCGATAGATCAACGTCAAGCATTGTTGATGACGGGCATGAGCAAAACAGAGTTAACCTCATTGAAAAGACGGCTCACCAGACTGTTGAATCAGATAGTATCGAATCAGAAAACGACTCGACAGCGAAGTCTTCAGAAACGGTTATAGAAGGGGTCGAAGAATCCAAAACAGTTTCTCCTGAACCACAAGTTAGCCTTGTTTCCAAAGAGAGTTTTTTTAAGTTGTTCCTTCAATACTTACAAACAACTGCAAGTGAGCCTATTACTGAAGCTGATTTAGTTGAATCAACAGGGTTACATAAAAGCCAAGTGAAAGCTTGGTTGGCCACTGCAGTGGATCAAGAACTAATAACAAAGTTAGTAAGACCTGTCCGTTACCAATGGAATAGTAAAAAGCAAGGTGAGAAATAAATGATAACTCATCAAGTATTAAACGACATCAAACAAAGCTTATCCTCTCCCAAGTTAGCAAGTCAGCTTGTCAGTGATTATCAAAAAGAGCTTACTGAATTAGGGTGGAACCAGCAGCAGTTGGCGCTTTATTTTGCTTTGTTGCCAAATACTGAAGTGACTGCACAAGGTGATGACTGGCAAATAACGATGACCGGGCAAGAACAAACACTAGAGTCAGCATTAGAAGCAATTTTAAAAGATGCCAAAAGGCCAGTAGCAACTGATAAACTGGTACAGCAACTTAAAGCATTTAACACCAGTGGACCCCAACTGATAGCAATTGCAAAAGTACATCCGAATATGAACTCGATAGGTGGCCGCGCCATCTCTCTTAAATAATTAAAAAGAATAAATATGACAACTGATAAAAAGTTAACTAAAGCTCAGCAAGCTGAAATTGAACAAGCAAAAGCAGCAAAAGAAGTACTCGAATTTAATACTGAAAAACTAACGGAAGCTTACGATGCTAAAGGGTTTAACCAGCAAGCATCTTTAACTACAAGCACGGATGACCAAACGGCTACTTTAGTCTTTGGTAAAAATTCAGATGGCATAGATACTCACCGAATTTTGCTTTGGGTAATAGCGGAAGGGCAATGGCAGCTCGCTAATGCGGATGAAGTTGAAAAAGTTGTCATTGATACCGCTGGCGCGTTGGATGATGCAGAGTTCCCTAAGTTTGTGCATGTATCAGACGGTAAAAATACAAAGCTGTTTGAGATGAACTTCCCACCTCTTGAGGTGGATCAAATTCCTAATGTTCAAGACATTAATAAATACACACAAATAAAACGTGATCCTACCTATTACTGGTCTCGCGAGATGTATGAACGCTTAATGGGAGGGTTAGATTATTTCCATGAGACGGTTTATACCAAAGAGAAAGATAATGTTTCTAATAAAAATGAAATTATCGAAGAGGTAGCTAAATTCCTGTTTCTGGAAACCTTCCGTATTCACCACCCCAATCAAACCTTCACCTATGGTGATAACAGCTTCCTGTTTAAAGACGTATTCGATTGGCAATATATCGAGCAGCATAAAGCAGAGGCCGTAAAGCAGATTAAAGTAGCTTTTGATGAGCTTAAAAAACATGTTGATTATGTGGTTATTGATGATGCAGATGAAAAGCATCCGATCTTTGATGAAGAAACTCACCTGCGTTTAGCTAAACCGGGTAATTACCTTGCGTTGATGCAGCTAATCCAAGATTTACCCGGTATTTACCTTAATGCTGAATACAACAAACCTGCTTCTGAGCGCGCTATTATTGCGGGTAAAGAGCATCCAAACTTGGGGGCTGTCGCCGCCGATGTGCTGGGGCGGGTATTTGATGTGTTCCTACGTGGTAATTTTGAATCTAAAGGTGGTATGGGCGTTTATTTAACACCAGCACCTGTAAAGCAGTGCATGCTGCAGATGGCGATGCACGATATTTTACAAGAATCGCCAGAGCTCCTAAATACTAAGGGGAGCGACAATAAACCTGTTTTTCGCTTTTGTGATCCTACTTGCGGCTCCTATGGTTTTGGTTCAATTGCTCTAGGTCATGTTGAACGTGCATTAATGGAAGTGCTGGGCGCAGAAACGGCAGATGACGTGCGCCGCAATGAACATTTTAAGGCAATGTTAGAGAATAGTTTTGTTGGAGCAGATGCTGCACCGTTAATGGTAAAATTGGCGCGGGTTAATATGGCGTTATTGGGGGCGCCCAAAGCACAAATTTTTAAGACTGACAATTCATTGACGACTACCCAGCTACAAGCGGGCAGTTTCGATCTGATCTGCACCAACCCTCCTTTTGGTAAGTCTAAATCGTCAATTTTCGAGATCTTAGAACAATATACCACTGACTTACACGAAGCCCAGAAGGGGGGAGGTTGGACCTACAAACCAAGTGTTTATGGTCGCGCTCTAGGTGGCAAGCCCAATTCAAAAGATCGTTGGAAACTAGCCAGTAACAGTCTGGATATGGCAGTACTGTTTATAGACCGTTGTTTAGAGTTATTAAAGCCTGGTGGCCGCTTATTAATGGTATTGCCTGACGGTATATTGTGTAACTCTGGTGACCGATATGTTCGCGAATACATTATGGGTAAAAAAGATGAAAGTACCGGTAAGTTTAGTGGTGGCAAAGCCATTATCAAAGCCGTTGTTTCTTTGCCATCTGATACCTTTGCGCTTTCAGGTACAGGGGCTAAAACGAGTATTCTTTACCTGCAAAAACGTGATGCTCACCATGAGGACGAAAACACTTTTGCTAATCAGGAACAAGGTGAAGTGTTTATGGCAGTGGCAGATACCTTGGGTTATATCGTTAAAAAAAACGTAGAAGATTACTCAACAGGCGTGCCTAATGACCTTGCTGCCATCGCTGGTGCCTATGTGAGGGGGGAGTGATGAAACACTCAAAAATAAGCGATTTTGAACTCACCGAGAGATTAGATGCAGAGTTTTATCGACCAGAATTTATCGACAATCAAAAACATCTAGTGGAATTAGGTTGTACTGTTCCACTTAGTAACGCCTTAAAAAACATCCAGCTTGGTTACACTGGTCCTACTGAGATTTATTATGATCCTGAAGGTGTTTATTACTTATCAAGTAAGAACATAGTTAATGGTAATATTGAGATTGGAGCTAATACAGATAAAATAGGATTTGAGTTCCATAATGGTAAATTAAGCAAGACCAAAGTTTTTAGTGGTGACGTACTGATAAGTCGTACAGGGTCTGTGGGTAAATGTGCCTTGATTGGTGGAAATGATAAAGAGTTCAACATTGCAGCTCATTTAATTGCATTAAGAATAAATAACAACTTTGACTCAGCTTATATTTCATGTTTCTTCAATACTAAATTTGGTAAAAATCAATCCATTAGGTTGCAAAGAGGTACGATAATTCAAGGCCTGAGTATTTTTGATGTACCAAATATACTAATCCCAAATTATTCTAAACAAGCCCAAATCTACATAGGTAATA
The DNA here is from genome assembly GCF_041586535.1 of Psychromonas sp. Lineage (GTDB taxonomy): Bacteria > Pseudomonadota > Gammaproteobacteria > Enterobacterales > Psychromonadaceae > Psychromonas. The sequence continues at coordinate 12,670 of NZ_JBFGZY010000021.1, forward strand.
AAGTCCGTCAAGCTGAATTTTTGCGTGAGTGGGCAAAAGATAAAGATGAAGAAATCCAAACTTATCATCAAACGTTTATACCGGTGCAGACTAAGCTTGATTTCGCAAAGAAAACACGCTTAGTTTCGACACAACAAATGACGGAACGAATGGATGCTCATTTTTACCCAGGAGTTGTAGATACATACTTAAATCAAGACTTAGATAGTTTTGGAAATCTATCTAGTTGTTGTATTTCTATATTTAATGGTCAAACACAACCAGAAGGTGAAAACAACTGTTGCGAGCAAGTTACAGTGGCTAACTTGTCACCGGACTACATTAAGGGCCAGCCAAGAGAAGTTGAAGCGCCTAGTAAGAACGAAAAGTTTACTAAAAAGTACGATTTACTAATGTGTAATGCTGCACATAATAAATCATACATAGGCAAGGATATAACTTTTGTTCATAGCGACAAACCGTTACTTCCTTCAACTGAAGTTATGGTTATAAGGACCGATCCTTCAAAAATACCTGCTTCATATTTACGTACCTATTTGTTAAGCAAATTAGGTTATGTACAAATCCAATCAACTATTCGTGGTATTACTGCCCATTCGTATCCTGTTGATATGGCGAAGTTAGATATCTACATTCCTAAACTCACAGGTAAGGAGCTAATAAGCTGGCTTGCAACTGATGAGTTGTTGGCAAAAGCTGGTGTTGCTAGCGAGTGTTCATCTCGATTAACTGTTACGACCAAGTTGATAATGGAAGCGTTAATTGAAGGTTTACTATCTGAAGATGAAATCATTACTGCCCAACAAGCCCTAGAAAATGGTGATGATACAAAAGACAAAGCAATCCTTCGCAAGCTTACAGATAAAGGTTATGCAGCAAAAGATGGTAAGCCACTCTTCTCTGATTTAGATACTCTTTATGAATTACTAGATGAAGCCGAGCTTGATCAAAAAGAGAAGGAGCAGAATTAATGCTAACGAGTAAGGATGCTCAACTTTTACTTGATCTCATTGAACATGGTGTTTGTGTTAACAAACCAAACTTGGACGTGCTGCGGCCCTTGGGAATATGGCATTTATCCAATGATCAGCAAAGCTTAATTGCCAGCCAGCTGTTTGTAAAGTTACGGCAGTCCTTACCTACCAGCCAAGATGCTTTAGCTGCTATTGTGGCAACGCAAGCTGAATATCAAACGGCGTGGAGCAAGATTATTGCCGCGCAGCTAAAAGATGCAGGTAGCCGACAAGACGATGATGCCTTAGTTGAACAAATCAGCCTGCTAGGCAGTGCGGCGGGGAGCGTGTTAACGCAACTTGATGTCGCGTCATTGCAAGCGACTGACTTTGCTGATATTGAGAGCTTAGTCTTTGGTCAAGGCGCAGAGCAAAATGCCAGTTATCCAAAATTGCTGCGTGCATTAGCCACTGCAGCCACGATGAACAATGATCATGTTGGTGTTGATGAACTTAGTCAAATCAATATTGAAAACACCTCTGCAGCTTGGCAAGCCCATCGCTTAATTCAAATGCCCTGTGCAATTCATAGTAAACCGGGTAAAGGCAATGGTGTTTATCTGTTAACTGGCAATGTTTCTCCTATCGAGTCTGAAAGCGATATGCAGAATAGCCTCGCTTGGCTATTGCAACACCCTTGGGCGTATTTATTGGCGCAAGTCGCCTATGCACAAGATATATGGCGATCAGAGCAAATTGCTGGTGGACTGAGATTAGAGATAGATCCAACTCAGGCCAAGTATTTCATGCAGCCAAGTCAAATTCAGGTGATTGTCACTACACGCGATGACTTAGAAGTAAGTTGTGGCACGTTAGCTGAATTACTTTTACGCGTGTTAGATAGCTTGGACATCTCCCTGTTTAGCGAACTAACTGCCGATCAACAAGTTACCAAGCTAGATGCTGCCCTTGCGCCTGTTATTGGTTGCATGGTGGAAGCCAAAGTTTGGCAGTTTGTTCAGGGCAGCAGTAAAGATATTCCCCATTATCAAATTAACCCGCAGTTTGAACCCGTACCGAATACACGTTTGGGCACTATTGGTTTTGCTCGTCCTGGACAACACATTACCGCAGCAATCCGCGAGCAAGCAGAACGCTGGGCAATAGAATTAAGTGGCCGAATAAGGCGTGTTCGATGAGTTGTCTCTTATTGACAACCATGGGTTTTACAACAGACAAATTACAAAATAATTAGAGGCTAACAGATTGTGACTACAACAAATCAACTGCATGAAGCGGCTTGCGATGCTAAAAGCCCAGTGAATTATACCTATCAACTATTGGCGCAGCACCATTGGCAGTCTGATGGTTTATCATCTTATCCACCTAAAGATCCATTAGTTGGACAAAGTCAGTTTTTTAATGATTTTGAAAGCTTTATTCACTTAGTTGATAAAGAAGACAATAATTTTGCGCAAGTTTTTTCTATGGTGGCTGAGTGGGGCCGAGGTAAGTCGCGTTTAGGTTATGAACTGATAGCACAAATTAATGATGCAAGTCCTGGGTGGTATTGCCGTGACCAAGCGGGCGATTTAAAGCAAGCCAAATTGTTTCGGGATGATGCCGATCGTGAGCAGTATTTAGGATTGTATATCCGTTACAGCCAGATAGCGACGGAGTTTCAAAATTCAGATAACTGGTTTGCCTACGGTTTGTTTACCGCTTTACAACCTTTAGCAAAGAACACCTTTGATGGCTCGATTCAATCCCAAGTAGCAAAGCAATGTTTTGACCGATTAGAAGTGGAAGGTTTTGATCACCAAGAGCTCGCTAAGCGATTAGAACTTGACAAAAATTACAGCGACCAAGAGCTTTATGATGATGAGTTTTTAGCTACGCGTTTAGTTAATGCGGCTTATGATTATTTAAAGCAGTTTGGTATTAAATATGTGTTGGTGGTGCTGGATGAGTTAGAAACTGCAGCAGAAGCGGCGACGTATGGGCTTGAAGGGGATGAATTAAAACGCCTTGACGGACGCGCCATTAAACTGATGGGACAAGCGATTAAAGAGGAAGATCCACGCCGCAAATTACCTTGGTTACGTTATGTCGCTTTATGTTCGCCTGCGATTGGTGAGGAGTTGAGGGAAGTTTCGTCGTTAGCCCGTCGATTTTCAATGCTGGATTTAGAGCACAATGCGTTTTCGGATGTGAGTGATTATGTTGCTACTTTAATAAAAAATGGACGACTGGCGCAGAGTTATTTACCGGGTTTAGTTGAAGCGGCTTACGCCATGAGCGGGGGGAACTTTGGTTGGTTTAACGTGATCATGGCCGCAGTGGATGAAAAGCTTAAAAGCTTAAGTATGAGTGGTGAAACGGTTAAAAGCATTGGACAGTTATTTAATGCGGTGATTAAAAGCTCACCGAGAATAAGGGACCATGTTTTAGATGCAGGCGCTATTGATGCGATTAAAACTTCTAATTTAAAAGTTAAAGATGCCGCTACAGAATTGCTTTACGGTCAATTGCCAATAGCGTTAGATAAGGTCAGCGACGAAACCAAAAGTTTAGTTGCTACATTAAATGAGTATGAAGATCCCATTGCTAGTTACTATCACTTGGTTAACTGGAGTGTTGATAGCTGCAGACCTGCGCTGCAAAATGCCAAGTTTAAACGCGACAAAGGCGATTTATGGTTGTTTGATGGTATAGAGCAAAAGGTAAATTTAAAACAGTTACTGGCAAACCTGGCGACTTTTGCTATTCATGAACAAACGGGGCAACTGTTAATCCCCAGTAGCAAAGCGGAATTTATCGAGTTATTACAATTACTTTATCCTCATGGCGCTACAGAGGACATTGCACGTGCTTTATGGCTGCATTTTTATGGTGATGCACAAGAGTTAACTGCAACGCCGACTCATATTGGCCCGAGCGTGACGATGCTTAACCGGCTAAACCTTCGTTACCGCAAGCAGAGTCAGCATTCATTAATTTTTAAAGATCCTGATGCTGCTAATGCACATGAAAGCGCTATGCGTGGGCAGAGTGAAAAACTAAGCGATAAACAGCGAACTCGTTTAACTGGGTTAATGCGTTTAATTGATAGCCATTGGCAATATGACGCCGTAGACAGTGAGTTAGCGAATGATTTAATTACTATTGCGACCAGTGCATCAAAAGCCAAGCAAGAGGTTAATGGTCTAGCATCTTGTCGTGCATTGCAGTTGCATCCTAAAGGGCGAGTGGTATTTGCTTACGTTAGTAATGAAAGCGAATTGAAAAAGCTGTGTTCACAAGCCGCCGCTCAGTTTGGTCATGAGGGGAAATATCCGGTTATTGCCGTTACGTCATCGATTGATTTGGGTAATAAGTTTCAGAAAGCCTCTGATCCAGTATTACAAAAAGCGAAAGAGTACTTATGCCTGTATCGTCTAAGTCACAATGAAGAGCATGTACTTGAACAGATTGGCATTGCGACTCAAGATTGCCAGGACTTTACCTTGGATATGCACGGCTTTACCACTAAGTTTATGCAACGATTAAATGCATTGAACCGCGGTGTTATGGAGAGCATAAACCTTTGGCGTCAAGGGCTTCATGAGCGTGGTTTGATTGCCATGCCGCTACGTGTTGGACAAAAGCTTAACGATAAAGATCGTGAAATATTAGTGCAGGGGTGGGCCGATCTTGTTGTTCGCTCAAATGTAAAATCCTTGCGTCGATATGATAAGACGCCTCGAAATGTAGCCGATGATGCTTTATATGATCTTGTTCGCCAGCTCCGTGTGCCAATTAAAGAGATTAATGATGGTTATAGTGAGCTTGAATGGAGTCAGTTGTTTACTTCGACTAACGAACTGTCAGCAGAAGCACAATTTCCAGTTTTTATTTGTCGCTTAATGAAAGAGCGTCTATTTAAATATATGGCACTGACATTTGAGCAAGCAAAGCAAGACTGGTTTTTTGGTTATAGCTGGATTGTCACCCCAAAAGAGGTATTTAATGATTGGATGCTTGTTTTACGCACGGCGCTGTTAGTGACTGAAAGTGCAGAACCAGGTAAGGCAAAAGTATCTGTTTATCGTCTATTTGAACGCAATGCCTTTGAAGGTAAGTTAACCGAAGCTAAAAATTGGCTTGCAAATGATTATCCTCAGCAAGTAGATACGATTGCGACCCTATTTGGTGAAGGTCGAATTAATGAACTATTTGCGCCGCTTGGTAGAATTAAAGTGGGGACCAAAACTAACAAAGCTAAAGCTGATTTAGATCGCGCTAAAAAGCAACAAGATACGTTTAAACGCATAGAAGAAACCGAGTTATTAAAGCTTGTATGCGGTGATGAAGCTTATCAACTTGCTTTAAGTAAAACGTCTCAGGCCAGGTTTAACCACCAGCAAGCTGTTGATTGGGTATATGAAGCAGATAGCTACCAGGAAACACTAAAACAAGATCAATTTTTTAATTTAGATTTTGAGCAAGATAAAAATCCGCTATGGCAACGTATTGCTAGAGCGAAAGCTTTTTCTGATCAGGTTTATAAAACGGAATCTGCGGTATCTAATCGTGCAGCTGAACTGATTACTTCGATCAAAAATGACAGTAGCAAGCTTCCACAATTTCCTATCAATATATTCACGCTGGCGCTTGATAAAATTTCTAATATTCTTGCTGGGGCGGTGAAACCAGGCACTGTGTCGTGTGGGACTGCCAATAAGCAGCAGTCAGAAGCTGGCACGCTCGGATTTTACTTACGTAACTTAGAGGTTGATCGGGCGTTATCCCGTCTTGAACAACTATCTAAAGAGGTAGGTTACTCTTCTACAACTGAAACATTCATAGATTTGGAACAGATTGATGGCTCAATTATTAGCGCCTATCGGGATCTCAAAAAAGAGTTTGAAAAACAACAGCAAAGAGCTGCTTCTGCTAAAGAAGGGTTAACCATCGTTGAAAAGGACTTAGCCAATGCACCTGAAGACTATGCGCGGCAGTATCCTGATGGGAAAACTAAACTGGCAAAATTGCAAAATAAAATAAAATTTGTAGATAATTTGTTTGATGATGTTCAGGACGATGCTGATCAACTGAAAGATAAGATCAACAATGAAATGCAACTTGGGCAATTTAGTTTGCTGAATGAGCAGGTCCCTCCACTCCTAGATGATGTGAAGAAACAATTGACTCAATTGATAGGGGATATTGAATCACTTAAAAACTACAGTAAAGGTTATCGAGAGTTTTTACTTAATTCACAAAATACTCTAGTTGATAATGCGTTAAATGTACTAAAAAGCGTCAATAAATTGGGGAGATTAACACCACTTACGCTTAAGAATGTTGAAGATCTTGGCACTTTGGCCGAAGCAAAAGACAAGCTAAATAAGCGAGATGCAAACCATATGAATGAAATATCTACCTTGCTTAATTCGTCACTAATAAGTGCTGGGCGTTGGGTACAGATAGTACAAGATATGGCTGATAGTAATGATCCTCAATTACAGCCTGTTGAAGCTGATGAATTGGTGGCTAAGAACCTGATTGTTAGAACTTACCGTTTAGGTGGTCAGTTGTGACTTTAACAGCCGATTTATATTTATTTGGCGAATTAGCAAACCATCGACGCGGTGCTGTGATATCTGACTCTTTATCAGTTAAGTCGTTAGATAGTGATTTTAAATTGCCCACTGATGGGTTGTTGATGATGTTTGGGCATGAATGGCAAACTTACACATCACAGCAGCAAGCTAGTTTAATGGCGTGGATCAAGTCTTCTGGTAGAGGTATTCTGCTAATCCCTCCTTTTAATACGGGGCGGTTGGCTGATGCATTGGATTGGCAAGTTGAAAGTGCTAGTGGCGATAAAACCACCACTACAGTGGGTTTAGTAAATAACTTAGCTGATGAGACTCGATTTCAGTTTAAAGCAGTATCTCATCAGTTTTCCCGTGAATATGCACATAACTGGAATGATGATAGTTTAAATACACTTTACCATAAGCCACATTCTTCAGGTGGCGTATTTGTTGCCACCGGGCTTCCTCTTTGGTCTCTCACTTGTCTTGATATTCCTGAGCTAGTGCAATCTTGGTTGGCAGGGTTGTATGGCATTGCTGGGCATGTAAAAGAGCCTCTCCCAGTTAGCGAAAAAGCAACCTTAGTACTGAATGAAAAACATATAGCTTTGCTCTGTTGTGCTTATGGCCACATATTTACCGATGCTAATAGTTTGGTCTCTCGGGTGGGACGTTTGGGTGTATTTCGTTTTTCATCCGAAGAGTTGAATGTAGCAGTTGCTGAATTAATTGAAGAAGATTTATTTTCAAACGATAAATTAACCGAAAGGGGCTTAGCAGAGGTAATTGCAAGCCCTTATAAGCTTTATGCTGATGAATTGAAAAGGATGCCATGATGAGTAATCGTAGTTTAGCGCAAACCTTGGCAGTGCAGACACAATTGCATATGTCTGGCACGGTTGGGCGATTATTACAGCAAATACGTGATTTAGAGCAGCTTGCGCCCCTTTTTGTAGAGGCCGGCTTAGTTAAACCTATTGAACGACCTAACCCGTTAAATATTAATGTCGTTGGTATCGCAACCAGATCGGCTGTGCAAAAAACCTTAGGTGGTTTTCTTTATGCGAGTGCGGCAGTCAGCTTAGAGTTAATGATTCAAGATAACGCGGTATCGACTAAGGGGCAAGATAGTTTATGTGAGCTTGATGATATTGATTTTGTTAATCAGTCAAAGCGACTTGCTTTAATACAAATCCGTCAGGCTTATCAAATGGCTGAACAACGTTTGCTCAGTGGCGAATCGCTTGATTTGATTTTAATGGATTGTCCATTATTTCTTGGGCGAGACATGGCTCCACTTAAGGATGCGCCTGAGCATGCTGAATATCGAACTGCTTATGAGCAGACTTTATCTGTCATTGAGCAATTTTGGCAGAACCATAAGGAAAAGCTTTATCCTTGGAATGTTGCGGGGCCGATATTGGCTGGCATTGCATCAGAGAAATTTGGTGCGATTTTATATGTTGCCAAACAGGATCTGAGAACTGATCAGGGTATGGAGCAGTTATTGTCCAGCGAAGGAATTGATCAGCAAGCAGCAGGCGATATTCTTAGTCACCTCAGAGGGCTTAGTAGTATCGGTGAACAGCGTTTTATTAATGGTATTTTAAGTAGTTTTACACGTACTGCTGCTTTTCGTATGTCACAAAAGCAAACCAGACTTGAGCCGAAATTGGCAGCTGAAAATGGCTTGGTCGGGTTTCATTTTAAAGGTGGTAATAGCACCGGTATTCGTCTTGTTCAGTTGGCTGGAGATGAGCCAGAGTGGCAAGCAAATGCTCTTGATAAGTTATGTGGGCAGTTGATGTGTTTGATGGCTGTTGGGGGGCAAAAAGCTTACCCATTACCGATACAGTTAGCGGAGCAAGAATTAAAACAGTTAGACCAATTTGTAAAATATTATAAATCGAATATTCAATCTGCGCTTAAGTCACGAGAAGTAGAGGATATTTGGTTATCTGATTTGGATGGGGAGTTTTAATGAAGCATCAAGTTTTAGGCACGTTAGTCGGTAATACAGGCGAACCACACAATTTAAAAATGGTGTTAAATAGTTCTTTTTCAGGTCGTCGAGGGGAGTTTGTACGCGTTCGACATCAGGAACGTAAAGATGAGCCAGTGACTTATGTGTTGGGGCGTATTGTTTCCATACAGCGTACCAATATGTTATTTAATTCAGGTTTTGGTAATTCGGTTTCTGATCTTGAGCTGTTACCTGGAGCAGAGGTTACGGGTGAACATGTTTATGCGACCGTTGATCTTGTTGGTTATAAAGATTCAGAAACTAATCAGATTAAAATCCCACGTAGACCCTTAGATCCGGGGTCTAAAGTTGAGACCGTTGATTATCAATTCTTAAGTGATTTCTATGAATTCAACGAGCAGAATAGCTTACATATAGGTAATTTGGTTGGTTATGAGCATGGTGAAAACACTGTCCCGGTATATTTAGATGTAAATAAACTTGTCACTGAGCATATGGCTATTTTGGCAATGACGGGGTCAGGTAAATCTTATACAGTTGGCCGTGTAATCGAACGCTTGGTTGCCCTTAACAACGGTACAGTCGTTGTATTTGATCCTCATGGTGAATATGGACGTGCATTGCAAGGTGGTAATTTACAGTTTGGAGATCATTTCGATACTGAAGATGAGCGTGATGCTAAATCGTTACCAGAAATAAAGACAATGTTTGAAAAACTTCAAAAAGCGAATGCAGGCATTCAGGTATACACTCCTCAGATTGATACGTTTAGACAAAAATATGCTAATAAAAATAAAGTGTTGGCGTTACAGTTTGATAAGTTTGAGATGGATGATATTTCTGAAATTCTACCTGGATTAACAGAGCCTCAGCAACGCGTGTTAGATGTTGCAATTCGTTATTGGCGAACGGTTGAAACAGTAGAACCAAGAGACATTAACAAACTGCGTTACTTCCTTGGAGATGGTATTGATGAAGTAAAAAATTGGGATGATTTAAGCAGTGCAGAAGCTCAAGCCTTAAATGGCCGCTCTGCAGCGGTTGCATCTATGAAATTATCGCGAGTGTTGAATGAAGCACAAAGTTTCTATTCTTCAGATCTTTCAGGACCAACTGATATATATGAAATGATTGGACGACCGTCGGATAAAAAAGGGCGTTTGGTTGTTATTGATTTACAGGGGTTAAGTGATACTGCAAAACAAGTTATTTGTGGTTTATTATCTAGTGAGATCCTTCGTGCAGCCTCCAGTAAAACAGATAAAACTCGTCCAGCATTTTTGGTTTATGAAGAAGGGCATAACTTTGCCCCGGCTGGTGGTAAAGCCGTAAGCCATCGGATTATTAAAAAGATCGCGGGTGAAGGCCGTAAATTTGGTGTTGGGTTCTGTATAGTTAGTCAACGACCATCAAAACTAGATGCTGATGTAACATCACAATGTAATACGTTGATTACAATGAGACTTAAAAATCCAGATGATCAACGTTTTATAACCAAAGCTTCAGATATGGTGAGTAAGGCCGATTTAGAAGAATTGCCTAGTTTATCAACCGGTGAAGCTTTAATTTGTGGGCGTTCAATACCAGCGCCTTTACTTGTTAAAGTGGGTCCTAAAGCGCTTGTTCATGGTGGTGAATCACCTGAAGTATTGAATGTTTGGGGAAGCTTTAATGGGTAATAGTCTTTTAACTCAAGTTAACAACGCTATTAGTGATAAGACCTTTGTTGAGACGTCTTTTCCGATGCTTAGTGATTGGGGAGTGAAAGATGAAGATACCCTTATTCACAGCTTGGGATGTAGTTATTGGATGCAGCTCGGGCATTATCTAGGTTTTTCTGGTGCGGTGGAGATTCCCGCACCACTTCAATATGCCATCAGAGCCAAACATGATGTTCGTTCAGATGCTGTCTGGTTCGATAAATTAACGAGGCGCCCTAAGCTTGTCGCCGAATTTGAACGTTATTCAGGTACTAAATCCGATCAAGACAAACTTGTAGGTAAAGTGAAAAACCTGTTACTCGCTCATCAAAGGTGGCTGGTTCAGCCTGAACTGTTAATTTTAGCCTATTGGACGCCAGGATTAAAGGCTATGCCTGATCACGATTCATTAAGAAAACTATTTTCTTGTGGCTTTACACTTGGTAATGGTGATCGTGTGGAAGGTGCAAACCCAAAACAGCTGGTTATGATGAATTTTGTTTTTGAATGTGATCATCAAGGTATTCATAAACTTGTTGATGTGATTGAAAGGGGGTAATTGTGGCGAAGAAAAAACATTATTTCATGCCTAGTAGTGATATGAAGCTAGGTGATCGCTATTTATTACTTGAGCAGCTTGGCGATGGTACTCATGGTTGGGTGTGGCGTGCTCAACGCATAGAAGACAACGAAATTGTCGCGGTTAAGATCCCTAAGGATTGCTCCGCTTCCGACAGTAGCTTACGTGAAGGGCATGATTTACTTGATACTCCTTCACATCCCAATGTCATTCAAATTTATCGGATGGGACGTATACCGCCAGAAAGAGAGTGGTATGGCATTGAAATGGAATATTTTCCCAGTAGAAGCTTGGCTCAACTCCTTGAAGATACGCAAAGCGGGTTTGCTAAAACCTATAAGCAAATATTTGAAATATATGAGCAAATATTACTTGGTGTTAAACATTTAGCGACTCTTGAAAAACCTGTTTCCCATGGGGATCTTAAACCTCATAATATCTTAATCAGTGGTGAACAAGTTAAATTAACTGATTTTGGGAGCTCTGCATTACCTGAAGAGATCTACGCAAGAAGTCGTCAGAACGGCGGCACAGTTTTGTATTCTGCACCTGAGTTTGCAGATTGTTCAGAGCGTCGTGGCAACTTCCTAGAATTGATCCGAGGAGATATGTATAGCCTTGGTGTGCTCATGTATCAACTCGTTACTGGTAGACCACCTCATGATACTCCTAGTGCCGTATATCGTAGTCTTCCATATGCAAAACCGAGTGAACTTAATAAAACCGTTTCTCCAAGATTGGAGCAATTCATTGCTAAAGCTCTGAGTATAAAGTCAGGAGAACGTTGGTCTGATATTGATGAAATGCTGTGCGATTTGAAGATCGCTCGTATTGCCCAGCTTAACTTCGAGCCACGTGTGGCGACATCTATGCCAGGTGTTGGACAAGATGATTGGTCATCGCATGCTCTGTCGTTAATTGAAGATGAGAAGTATGTAGAGGCCGCGCAAGTTGCTAAGGCTGAGTTTGATTCAAGTAAAGATTATCATGCACTGTTAACTCAGCTAAGAGCACTATATCGTGGTGGGCGTTATTTTGAATGTGTTGAGTCTTTAAAACAAAATCGAGATTGCTTGGCTTTGGACGTTGAATTGGGGATCGAGTTTAGAGAACTAGCTTTAAATACTTACCTAAAAGCGAAAGATGTGCTTAATGCTAATAAATTAATTGAAAATATCGAATCTCGTGGAGAACTTAATAAACCGGAAATGTTACTAAAAAAAGCGTCTTTATGTGGTTTGCAATCCCGTTATGATGAGGCGATAGGGCTGTTAGTGGACCTTAACAAACAGTTTCCCCGTAGAGCCCATATTTTAAGGCGATTAGCCCTAGCTTATGAGCAAATGCGACAACCAGAAAAAGCACTCGCATATTTGAAAGTTTACTTAAAAGTGAATAGTGATGACTGGGGTATAGAACAGCTTGAAAAATATAGGCGGTTAGGGTTTGTTTGATTAATCTACGGATACTAACCGTATGATAATAAAGATTATTGTGCTTTATCATTTTAAATAAACAGGCTGAAAGGTGTAAATATACAGCTTCGTTATATTTCACATAAATATTATCACTAACGAATAACGTAAGGAATTGTATTCATGAAATTAGGTTTTTTCTTTGGAGCAGGGGCCGAGGTTGGTTATGGTTTACCTACTGGAGGTAAATTTGCCATTGATCTGTTTCGTCAAGATGTTAGTACACACAAGCAATCCCTTCGCCAACAACTTGGCCAAATTAATGCATTAAGTAACTACGCAACAAGTTGGCTTCCTGAAAAATATGCAACTCAACGCATTCATGCTTTCGGTAAAAATGAATTCACTAATTTAATAGAGTCATCAATTGAATACCGAAAAGCAGAAATAATTCGAAGATTAAATAATTTTGATGAAGAGGCTGAATATGCACTTTCTCAGCTTGGGTTCGATAAGCAAAGATTAGTTGAAAAGTTTGGTTCTGAAATGGAAACCCAGTATGGAGAACTTTTATATTCAACAGCTGTACGTATGAACCCCATTTTAGCAAATGAAGTTCGTCTTTTTGGTAGTGAATTCTATTCTGCAGTTTTAAGTGTGATTAGTAGTGAAACTAATACTGCAGATTTACAACGATATGCTGGAGCATTTTTACAATTATTAGTCGGTGCACATGGGCAAGACTTAGTGCAAAGATTAAACCAAGAATTATTTGAAGCTGCACCGGATAATATTCCTATTTTTGATGATGTTAGTGGTATGTTTAAATTAGAATTCAGCCGTGCTGGTTTGACAGCGTTGGAATTATTACTAGAGCAAAAGAGAGATTACGATGTCGAAAATGGAACTATTAATGATTTGTTGTGTGCAGTATCCCAACAACTACTTGAGAACATATTTACGACAGTTTTAGATTATCAGTCACTCATTGACAGCCATTTTAGATACCTTTTCTCTCCCAAAACAGAATGGGCAAAATTCTCAAAAATGGTTGTGTTTTTAAGGGCGACAAGAGAGTACATCATCATGCAATTAGAACAAGCGGGAGAGTTACCAAGTTTTGGCTATTATCATGATTTACAACGATGTAACGAACTAAATATCGAAATAGGTGCGATTGGAACTGCAAATTATAATAATTTGGTTGAAAACATTTCAAAGGAATTGAATTTTTCTATTCCTTCAGTACAGCACTTAAACGGTGGGGTATGTGATTATTACAATCCGTATAAAAACTCTGTTATCTCATGTTGTTCCGAAGAAGATGTTCCCATCGATCAGATTCATGTTCCATTCATATTAACTCAAAGTGGTTTGAAACCATTAACATCTGTAGATATGTCTAGACGTTATGTTGGTTTGTTTGATCAATATATAACTTGTGACGGAATAGTTGTAATTGGTTATGGATTTAATATTGATGACAGTCATATTAATGGTTTATTCAGACAACTAATTGAAGATCACAACAAGTCGTTGTATTGGATATGCCTAAGCACTGATGGTTCACCTGAAATGCAAAAAAGAAAATTAGTTAAAAAGCTTCGTATAAGTGCTGAAAATAGAGATAAGGTAACTGTTATTCCTGTAAACCCCGCAGACAGACAATATGAAAATACTAATTGGCTTGATGTATTAAATGATCGGATTTCTGCAGAAAACGACATTTAAAGAAAAAATAGAGGCGATGTATTTGAAGCAAATAAGATATATTGCCAACTACTTCCCATAAACAAAGATTGAGAAGTTGAGATCCCACTGGAATTAGGGCTCTAAAAATAACCATTAATGCTTGTTTGTAGTCTACAAAATTTATGAGTATTATCGATCTAAAGTGTGTTCATAAATCGGTTGATAATAGGTGACAACATGAGAAAAGTAGCTCCATTAACCCAGCAACAAATTGAGTCTGCGACCCCAAAAGAAAAAGAATATAACCTTGGTGATGGTAATGGGCTTTATTTGTTTGTTAGAGCTACAGGAACAAAATCTTGGAAATATAATTATACCCATCCATATACTAAAAAAAGAGCAAACCTTGGATTAGGCGTTTATCCAAATGTTACTCTTGAGCAAGCTAGAATGGTGAGGGATGAATTTAACTCTTTGCTAGCGAATAATATTGATCCTAAAAAATATAGGGATGCTAAGAAAAATGAAGAAGCTGAAATAAATCAATATCTTTTTGAAAATTTAGTTAATGAATGGCTTAAAGTTAAATCTTCTGAACTTAAATCAATTGCCTTAAAAACAATTACAAATTCATTAGAGAACTTTATTTTACCGTTTGTGGCAACTTGTTCAGTTAAAGATATAAACGCCAGGTTGGTAATGGAAGTGTTACAGCCGGTTAAGGATAATGGGGATCCGCAAGTATTAATGCAAAACTATCTATATTTTTATCAGATAATGGACCATGCAAAATTATGCGGGTTAATCGATCATAACCCTCTCAATAAACTTAATGTATCCATCGATCTTGGGTGATAGTGAATATCATTCTCATTTGTGGTGTTTAATTAGCAATCTTTAGGGCTTTTAGGCCCGTAATAGAGTTTGACCCTTTAGATGCCTCTTCAATATGTTCACTCCACCAGCTCATCACAACTTTACGGCGTTCAAGGTAATCAGTGCGATTGTAAGCGCTTCTTACTTTATCTTTGTCTACGTGTGACAGAGCAGCTTCAATAACGTCTACATCAAAGCTTTGCTCGTTTAAGGTTGTACTTGCTAGCGCACGTAAGCCGTGAGAGGTTTGACGACCTTTAAAGCCCATTCGTTGGAGTGCTTTGTTTGCTGTTTCTTTATTAGTATGTTTTTTATTTGTTTTATCAGCAGGGAAGATATATTCACTGTCACCCGTAATCGAATCAATTGTTTCTAATAGCGCGAGTGTTTGTGTTGTTAGGGGCACTGTATGTGGTCTGCCTTTTTTCATCCGTTCGGCTGGAATATTCCAAAGCTGTTTATCTCTATCAATTTCATCCCAGCGAGCACCAGCTGTTTCAGAAGGGCGTGTCATGGTGTGTAGCTGCCATTCAATTAAACAACGAGTAATAAGCTTTATATTGGCGAAGTTAAGGGCTGTTAATAGCTCGGGTAGCTCTTCTGGCTTAAGCGAAGCTTGGTTAGTCACTTGAGCTGTTGCAAACGCTTTACCGATGCCTGCAAGTTTGTTGTGCTCGATAATGCCGGTGTTAACGGCAAAGGTCATTATTTCATTAAGGTTACGGCAAAGCCTGCCAACCGTTTCTAGTTTGCCTTGGTTGGCAACTGGCTGCAGGATTTTAATCGCTTGTGGTGCGGTGATTTCACTTAGAGGGAATTTCCCAAGATGAGTTAACAGGTATTTATCTAACCGTTGCTTGAGCTTTTTAGCCGTGAGTTCTTTTATGCTGGTTTTCTTAACTGCAAACCAATTTTCAAATACAGCTTGCAGGGTATTGTTAAGCTCTGCCTGTTTAGTTTTTAAGGTCGTGTCACGGTGTTCTTTAGGATCGATGCCTTCAGCTAATAATTGCCTTGCTTCAATTGCTTTAGTTCTGGCCTTTGCTAAGGAAAGATCGGGATATCGACCAATAGAAAGGTTTGCTCTTTTTTTCGTAATCGGTCGCAGATAATTAAACAACCAGAATTTAGTACCGATAGGTTTTATGCGTAAAGATAAACCATCTCCATCGTAAAGATTGTATTCCTTATCTTTAGCTGGAGCATTTAGGATTTGAGTTGCTGTTAAGGGCTGAGTTTTATTGGCCATATTAACGCTTCCTACTTTTCTTTGCATTTTTTCAGAGCATGTTGCAATGATTTATTTCATGTGGCATTAAGTGTGGCATTAAACTGTGGATTCTACAAGACGGCAATAGACGCTATTGGACTGGAAAATGTGGAAATCGTTGAATTTAGTGCGTTTATTTGAAGTTTAAATACTTTGGGAGACGTTCTTGGATAAGAAAATGGTGCTCGCTACTGGACTCGAACCAGTGACAACCTGCATGTCGAGCAGGGACTCTACCAACTGAGCTAAGCGAGCATTTAGTTGGTTGCTGTGAAAGCGAGGTGATTTTGCTTTATGGGCGTTAAAGAGTCAATCATTCTTTTTAAAATTTTGTTTGTTTGACGTTTTTTTGCCCATATTTGCTTAAAAATGGTTAACTGCCACAAAAACAAGAGAAAATTTATGTCTCATCGTCAGCCAGTTCTACTGCAGTATCGTTTTTTTCATCGGGGTGTGTTTCCTGCTGTTTAGTTTTGATCAGTGTTTCAAGTGTTTTACTGCCATCTAACCAAACCTCTTTACTGGTGTCTTTTACGTCATTCCATACTTCAGCGCTGGTCTCTTTGGTATCAATCCAGATCTCCTGTGAATTTTCTTTGGTAGACTGCCATAACTTATCGGTTTTTTGCTTGCTCTCTTGTAAAATTTCACTGCCTTTCTGTACGCCTTTTTCTATTAGCTGCTCTCCGGATTGTTTACTTTTATCCCAAACATCTTTACTTAATTGCTGGCTTTCCTGCCAAAGTTGTTCGGCTGATTTTGGCTCACTCTCTTGCTGAATATCTGGAGTTGTTGTTTCGGCTAATTCATGTTTTTCTGTAGTTTGGTCAGTTTGGTCAGTTTGGTCAGTTTGGTCAGTTTGGTCAGTTTGGTCAGTTTGGTCAGTTTGGTCAGTTTGGTCAATTTGCTGAGCTTGTTCTGGTGCCTGTTTTTTTTCAGTCTGCACTGTCTCTTCACTACAGGCACTGAGAGAAAATACTGAAGAGGTTAAGATTATAAACGGGATAAATTGTTTCATTAATTGCCACCAGGAGAAAGTGAATAAGGGAAAGAGATATATTTGTTTCCAGATGCCTTTTTAGTCAGTCAAAAAGCTTAATGGTTCCGTTAATGACGGTTTATAAAACTTGAATTTGTGATACGAGTATACTACTGTTTGACATCCTTCCCGACCTAAAGGACGGGGATTTCTACTGCTAGCGTTTGATGTCCCAAACGGAGAATGTTCTTTGCTGCATTGATATCTCGATCATGCTTCGTGCCACACAACGCACAAGTCCATTATCTTATTTCAAGACCTGCTCTACCTTTCGGACTGTTGACGGATATTTCACCGCAACACGAACACATCTGAGTAGTGTATTTTTCGTTAACTTCAACAAACTCAACCGCATCCCTTTGGATTTATAATCTAGTGTCTCTTCCAATTAATTTTGATTAGTTGATTTTATGGCGTTACCGTACGCTTTTTTAAATTTTAAGCGCACGGAGGAGGCTGGCCTGTGGTCGTATTAGCGCACAAGATCAGCAGTCTTCGAATTGGCAATCAACTTATCATTTCTTTTTAGAAGAGACACTAGTTGGGTTTTTAGCATGTGCCACCCTGCATCTAAAACAGACTTGGCCATTTTAGTTTTTGCCCAAGCTGCACTGCTTACGTTTCCGACAACAATTAAACCGTTATTTCTGACAAGCTCAGTGGTGAACTTGTGCATTGCATCCTTGCGCTGATTTTTAATCTTGGCATGGATGCTTTTTACCTGTTTTTTCTTATTCGCTCTTTGCGCTTTACCTAACTTGCTTTCTAAATTTCTATAGAATGCTTTTCTTGCCAACACAGTACCATCAGAGCAAGTGGCTGTTTGCTTTAGTCCTAAGTCAATGCCAACCTCACCAGTTCCAGTTGAGACAACCTTCGCCACTTCAACCACAATGTTAAAGTACCAACGGCCACGGCTATCTTCACTAAAATTACCAGATCTAAATGAATATTCACTCAGGCCGTAGCTATCCCAAACATTGAAAAAGAACCCGGCAAACCGCACTTGGCCGTTAACATATTTAGCGGCTTCTGATTTAAACGGCACAAAACCAAGTGAGCGCCTGGCACCGCCAGAGGTGCGCCACTTCAATTTGTCTTTTTAAAACTGTTTTCTCGCTTTTGCATGAACGGCGATAATTTCTTGGACGGTGACAGCGGGGATAATAAAACCACGCTTTTTCTTGATGGTTTTTAGCTGTTTTTGCAGATCAAAGGCTGATATGTTATTTCTAATGTAGCCAACTTCAGGTATGGGGATACAACACCATTCGCTAGTCTCAGCGTTTGCAGCGTTCCATATCTGATTTGTTGCAAATGCCATCCGATTAAGGATAGTTTTGTGCTTATCCTTAACTCTGACTTTTAGCGTTTTAAGTGTTTTAGTTGACTTATTCATAACTGTTAGTATATACAGTGTTTTTAATGATGAAAGAAAACGCTTATATCCCCTACCTGAAGGAAGGGGATATAAGCGCTACAATGGTAAAAAAACAGTTTATTAAAGGTCGAAATGAAACTTTATATTGCCGAAAAACCAAGCTTAGCACGCGCGATTGCAGATGCACTTCCAAAACCTCACCGCAAGGCGGAGGGCTGTATTCACGTTGCTAACGGTGATGTTGTCAGCTGGTGTATTGGGCATCTGTTAACCCAGGTTGATCCGGAGTTTTATAATCCCGAATATAAAAAATGGAAATTTGAACACCTGCCGATTATTCCTGAAAATTGGCAATTAAAATCAACGCCCCGTACCAGTAAACAACTTGCTATCTTAAAAAAACTGATCAAACAGGCGGATCATCTTGTCCATGTCGGGGATCCCGACCGAGAAGGGCAGTTGCTGGTGGATGAAGTCATTCATTTCAGCGGGGTTAAGGGCAATAAGTTAAAACAGGTGGAGCGCTGTCTGGTCAGTGATTTAACCACCAATGCGGTAAAACGTTCGCTGCAGCAGTTACGCTCTAATCAGGAATTTATTGCCTTATCAACTTCAGCGCTTGCGAGAACGCGTGCGGATTGGTTATACGGGCTGAACTTAACCCGGGTATATACTCTGCAGGCACAAAAATCCGGCTACAAGGGGGTTATCTCGGTCGGGCGTGTACAAACGCCTCTTCTGGGGCTGGTGGCAAGGCGGGATAAAGAGATTGAGGCCTTCGTGAGTAAACCTTTTTATGAAGTGGAGGCACAGTTAAGCACACTGGCACCGGAAAATATTACCTCTTTTACAGCCAAATGGAAACCCAGTCCCGCCTGTGAACAATATCAGGATGAAGAAGGGCGGGTCGTGGTTAAAAAGTTAGCCGAGAATGTCGCCCGTCGCATTACTGAGCAGCCCGCGCTGGTGAAAAGTTTTACCGCTAAAAAGAAAAAACAAATTGCACCTCTGCCCTATAATTTATCTGCATTACAGATTGATGCAGCTAAACGTTTTAACTATACGGCGCAGCAGGTCTTAGATGTTTGTCAGGTTTTATACGAACGGCACAAGTTAATTACTTACCCGCGCTCGGATTCCCGTTATTTACCCAAAAATCACCATGCTCAGGCTAAATCTGTTACTCGGGCGATTGCTAATAATCAGCCCGGTTTGCAAAATGCGGTGAATGATGCGGATCTGTCACTAAAGAGCCGTGCCTGGAATGATAAAAAGGTCGATGCGCATCATGCCATTATTCCAACCGATAAACGACAATCGTTAACGGGGTTAGACAGCGCTTCACAAAATATATACGGTCTGATTGCACGCCACTATTTATGCCAGTTTTATCCGGATTATCATTATAGTGAATGTGTGGCCGAAATTGAGATAAGTAAGGGCTTATTTATCAGTAAAGCGAAAGCGAAAATCAGTGATGGCTGGAAGGTACTTTTTGATAAGCAGGAGAAAGATAGTTTTCTGCCTGAGCTTAAAAAAGGGCAAGCGCTATTTTGCAACAAAGGGGAAGTGATTGAAAAAAATACACAGCCACCGGCACATTTTACTGATGCAACCTTACTGGCGGCGATGAGTAATATCGCCCGTTACGTTAAAGATCAGGAATTAAAAACCATATTAAAAGAAACAGATGGTTTAGGGACGGAAGCGACCAGAGCGGGTATTATTGAGCTATTATTTAAGCGCGCCTTTCTACAGCGCACCGGCAAATTGATTAAAGCTACCGAAACCGGCAGAAAGTTGATTGACAGCCTGCCGGAAATGTTAACCCTGCCGGATATGACTGCGCACTGGGAAATGCAGTTAAATGCGATTAGCCAAAAAGAACAAAGCTATCAAGGATTTGTTCTGCCGTTACAAGAACAACTGAAAAGTATTATAGAGAAGGCTATTGCCGATGGCCCACAGGCGCTGACCAATTTACCCAGTGGTACTAATCCCTTTAAGAAATCCTATAGGAAAAAAACAGGCAGAAAAGGGCCGTATAAGAAAAAAGCCGGCTAACGAAGTTTTAATCGAAAGATTCCGGCTGTTTTTCTATGCGTGAGCTGCTTTTTATCGGCCGCCTATGCAGATTTCTGCATAAAATAAACAGTCTGAGGCAGATAGAATTGAATCTCGGATAAGTGTAAAAGGCCCCGAAAGGCAGCAACTTTGGTGATCAGATCCTAATCGGGATTGTATCGCCTTTATCAACGGCGTTTATATTTGCGTTTTCTGGCCTTTTTCTTTTCCACTTTGTTTTCTGCCTGTTCAGCCATCAGTTGTTCCACCGCCACTTTTTCAACCTTGGCCATTTCCGGTGTTTCAATACTCAAAGGTCCAAGTGCACCGCTTCTTAATTCATTAAGCAAAATGGTGGATACTTTATAGATATCAAAATGTCCGCCCGCACGTAAACAGCCGCGGCGTAATGCAATAGCTTCCATTAACTCATGATCGCTTTGCGGTAATGTTTCAAGCTCGTAACGTTCTTTTAAACGCTCCGGATAGTGCGCCAGCAGGTACTCTGCAGCATAATAAGCGATATCTTCATATTCAATCGCGGTATCTTTGATCGCGCCGGTGACGGCAAGACGATAACCTGAATTTTCATTTTCAATTTTGGGCCATAAAAATCCCGGTGTATCGGATAACATAATGCCGCTAGGTAAGCGAATACGTTGCTGCTGTTTAGTCACGGCCGGTTCATTGCCTGTTTTAGCAATGATGCGATCAGCAAGGATATTGATAATGGTTGATTTACCCACATTCGGAATGCCCATAATCATCGCACGGATCTGTTTATCCTGACCTAATCTGTGTGGCAGCATCTGCTCACATAGTTTGGTGATTTGATGGACTTGTTCCGGTTTTGAGGTGGTAATCGCAAGTGCTTTGATCCCTTGTTCCTGTTCCAAATACTCAATCCATTGCTCTGTTACTTGCGGATCTGCCAAATCGGATTTGTTGAGCACTTTAATACAGGGCGTTTTTTCGCGAATATGCGCAATTAAAGGATTTTCACTGCTATAGGGGATTCTGGCGTCGACCACTTCAATAATAATATCAACTTGAGGCAAGACCTCTTTGATCTGTTTGTGTGCCTTGTGCATGTGCCCGGGAAACCATTGGATTGCCATAATAAACAGTACTCATTTAAAAAAAGAGCTATTTTAACAGGGTTTGGCATAGGGTGGGGCAATATTTTATAATATGATTATTCACTGCAGAGAGTGTAAAGGTTACACTCTCTATATTAATAAAAATGCTGGAAGGTAGCCATGGCTTATATACCAAGTAATTATAAAAGTTTAGAGAGTGATTATCGCGATAAAGCGCTGAAACTATTTCCCTGGGTTTGCGGTAAGTGTGCGCGCGAATTTGTTTATTCCAATTTACGCGAGTTAACGGTTCATCATATCGACCATGATCATGCAAACAATCCTGCCGACGGCAGCAATTGGGAGCTCTTATGTATCTACTGTCACGATCATGAGCATGATAAATATACTCAGGCTGATCTCTATGGCAGCAGCGTAAAGGCGGGCGATGATGAACATGTAGGTGCCACTTATAACCCATTTGCTGATTTATTGAGTAAAATGAAGAAATAATAGCAGGCTGGATTCAGTCACTTTACGCTGTCCTGCGTATTGAAACTCGCATTTACATGACGCATGGGTATAATCTCCCTTTTTGTTTGACGTTAGAGTAAATTATGGACAACTTATTGGACAAGCGTTTTCGCGGCTATTATCCGGTCATTATTGATATTGAAACTTCTGGGCTGAATGCGCAAACCGATGCCATTTTAGAAATAGCGGCGATTTTTCCCGAGATGGATGAACAAGGTTATCTTTACGCTGCCGAAAAAATACATTTTCATGTATTGCCTTTTGAAGGCGCTAACTTAGATCCTAAAGCACTGGCTTTTACCGGGATTGATCCTTTTAATCCGCTGCGCGCTGCAGTGGATGAACGACTCGCATTAACTGAAATATTTAAAGTTGTGCGCAAACATCAAAAGAACAATCACTGTAACCGTGCCATTATCGTAGCCCACAATGCATCATTTGATCAGGGTTTTATTAACAAAGCCACGGAGCGTTGTAATTTAAAACGGGTTCCATTTCATCCTTTTGCCAGCTTTGATACGGCCAGTATGGCAGGTTTGACATTAGGGCAGACCGTTCTTGCTAAAGCTTGTCAGCAGGCGGGAATCGCTTATGATAGTGTGCAGGCTCACTCTGCTTTATATGATACGGAAATTACGGCAGAGCTGTTTTTTTATATGGTTAATAAATGGCGGGCCTTGGGTGGTTGGCCGCTGGTTGCGGTTTGAGCGGTTGAATCGCAGGAAATAAAAAAGGGATATTAACATATCCCTTTTTTATTTTTGAATAATACCAAATCCGATAATTATCTATTCATTTATGCTTGTTAAAATGAATGCTAGCTTCGTTATTGATTTTGTAATTAGAACAACTAGTTACTGCAATCAATGCCTTGCTTTCATCCATTTTTCCTACGCCTAAATAGATCA
>NZ_JBFGZY010000022.1:0-34331 GCF_041586535.1 Psychromonas sp.
ATTTGATTCAGAACGTCCTGTTCTTCACCACTTTGTGGCCAGCTAAAGCTGTTCAAAATCGTTCCATACGATTTTGTGTAATTAGAACAACTAGTTACTGCAATCAATGCCTTGCTTTCATCCATTTTTCCTGCGCCTAAATAGATCATCTAATTAACGGAATTGGTATAAGCTTCGTGTGATCCGTTTTCTTTGGCTGAGCAAAGAGCATGGCTTTTTCGAACTGCGAAACTTCGTTTCGGTTTCTCAGAGTTCATACGCCGTCAAGGGCGGAATACTAAGGTTATTAAATTTAACCTTTAACTGCAGGAATCCTGCCCCCCGAGAAAGATAAGATATAATTATTTAAATTATTGCTCTGCCTTCACGGTGCTTTCTGTGGCGTACAGTAGTGCTGAATAGCTCCCGGTTTTTATTACAGCCTCTGTAATCCGCTTAAATACTATCAGTTAGTTACAAATATCGACCCCATTACCAGACTCTGTTTTATCTATAACATTTAATAGCAGGTAGTCACTGTTGTCATAGGCATCCTGCTGCAGGGACTGGATCATAATACCGCCCGTATGGTCCATCGCATATTCCGTTTTTTCGATAACGGTGGTTATGCCATTGTAATTAATATCATTGCCATTATAGGCCGTTTCATCAACACAGGCATTATCAGGATCGTCTTCGACAATGTCGTTGTAACTCTCAACCGCATCCCCGGCCGAGTAAAAGGGGATACCTAATACCAGCTTATTTTGGACTAAACAGCGTCCCGTCCAGTAATCAACTGCGTTTTGTGCATCTGCCACAGAAGAATGCAGGTCGTCACTATCTTCTGAATCAAAGGCTCTGATATTGGCAAAATCAATATAATCGAATACTGAGCTGTCGATAACATCTGCAATATCCTCATCTTCGCCTGAAGCCAGAGAGGCCGTCAGTAAATAACCGTTACCCCATAATTCAGCAGAAAGCTCCTCGATCAGCTTTTCAAAGAGTTCTCCCTGTGCGTCACTTTGCGGCGTTTGCCAGTTTAAATCCGCACCTTGCAAGTCATAGTATTCAAGAAAATCTATTACATTAGCGACAAATGTATTGGTCAGGGACGAGGATCCGGCAATAGTGCGGAAACTGCTGGTGCCAGCATCCGTCCCCCCAATGGAAACCAGTACTTCAACGCCCTCTGATTGTGCATAAGAAATCATCTCTGTAAAATCGTTTTCTTCACTCTCATCAAAATCAACCAGGCTGCCATCGGCGTTCACTTGTAAATAACCATAAATAAGATGGGTCAGCTGATCGTAATCTACGACATCAATATCGGTCATATCATCACTATCCCAATAGGCAACTTTCTTAAACGTAACGCTGCTATCATCCCTACCACAGTCACTATCAGATGTACCGTCCAGGATGACATCAACGATAGTATTACAAGCTGTTAAACTGCCGATTGTTATCCAACAAAGCAGGAACACTCTGGAATACCTTAATAATTCACCCACAAAAACGCTCCAATTATTCAAGTAGTGTCTATACCCAGTGCAATAAATTACATCTTGAAGTAGCTTGGGTATACAACATAATAGCATTTACCTGTTATCTCTAAGTTAAGCTGACAGCATGAATATTTTAAACCATCGAACTTAAGCAAGATTGATTTTTTTGCCATACGCGGCTCAGTTCTTTACGCGCTACAGCTGCAGTTGTTAATGATAAGGTTATACCCATGTTACTTCAAAATACTTTGACTTTGCCTCCTGGAGTATCATGAGTATATAAGTGTATAAGAAAAGTGTGCAGGAAATGTGGAAAGCTGAAAATTCTGCTCATCAAACGGAAAATGATGATTTACTGGTCGGGTATGGTTTTCCGTGGAATAATCGGCTAAGAAATATTTCGTATGTGTCTCAGGTTGTCATGCAGACCAGTAGTTATTGGCTATACTCTTTTTAAAAGGTGGTGATGGAAATATGAAAAAGGTCTGCAAAACAGACCTTTAATGATTTTAATCAACAGAATATATAGAATCTAGAACGGAATGTCGTCGTCAAAATCCATTGACGGTTCATTATATTGACTCGGTGCCTGCGGCTGTGGTGCCTGCGGACGTGGTGCTGGAGTTTGTGGTTGATAAGCAGGTGCCATTTGCGGTTTTTGCTGCTGCGCGGGTGGCTGTTGCGGTGCATTACCCCAGCTTTGTTGCGGCGCTTGGCTAGCCTGTGGAGCGTTACCCTGATAAGCTGGTGCATCGGTTTGCGCTGAATTACGTGAATCGAGCAGTTGGATTTCAGCAACAACGATTTCTGTTGTATAACGATCCTGCCCGTCCTGCCCCTGCCATTTACGTGTCTGCAATTTACCTTCAACGTAAATTTTTGCACCTTTTTTAAGATATTCACCGCACATTTCACCCAGACGATTAAATACTGTCAGGCGGTGCCATTCTGTTTTATCTTTACGTTCGCCGGTTTGTTTATCTTTCCAGCTTTCTGTTGTTGCTAATGTTAAGTTTGCTACTGCGCCGCCATTCGGCATATAACGCATTTCCGGATCTTTACCTAAATTGCCGACTAATACGACTTTGTTTACACTTCGGTTAAACATGTTTTTGCTCCGCTTACTGCTAAATGATATATGTGTATACCCAAATTACTTGAAGCTGCAGGAATCAGCAAGACGATAAATGATGTTATTCTAGGCAGAAGGCTGATGATCTAGTTATTCTAAATCAAAGCATTCTAACAACGAAGAACATTGTTTATCGCCTTGCCCTTCGGGTGATTCGCCCGAAAGCTAGCACTGCGTTGTAACACTTGAAAAAGGAATAACCATTCTCATCATGTTACGCCTTGTTCTAGCGTCCGGGCGAAACTCTGAATCTGCATCTTCAAGTAGTTTGGGTATCGATTAAGTGTTTGCTAAAATTTCTTTCGCTTTTTTCAGTGCAAAGACTTGGTTATTTACTTTAATATAAACTGTTTGTTCTTCAATGATAATTACTACTTCTAAGACACCATCCAGAGTGATTAGTTGCTCAGTTATCAACTGCGCATGATTTTCATCTTTTATTAATGCTGTAATGGTATGGGTGCGCACTTTACTCGGATTATGCATGCCCGTTGAGATGAAAAACCAAACCATCATTAACCCGGCTAAAAATAAAAACAAGCCGCTACTGCCAAGTAGTTTATAGGAAAATCCACCTATAATACCACCAAAAAAAGCACCAAAAAACTGCGCCATGCTATAGATCCCCATGGCACTGCCTTTCGCACCTGCAGGAGAAAGCATTGATATAAATGCGGGTAATGATGCTTCTAAAAAATTAAAAGCGGTAAAATACAGTAAGATAAAAATAAACATCAATATAAGTGATTGAGAATTAAGAGACATTGCGATTAAACTGATGGTCATTAACAAAATTGCAAACAGATAGAACTGTTTATTCATATGTTTACGGGCTGCAATAATCAGCATAGGTATAATTAAAATAAATGAAATTAATAATGCCGGTAAATATAAGTGCCAATGTTGCGCTGCCGGTAAATGCATATCCTGCAGCTGTAAAGGCAAAACAACAAACATCGCCGTGAGCGCCATGTGCAGAATAAAAATACCGCAATCCAGACGCAGTAGTTGCGGATCTTTCGCCAGTTTGCCCAATAACGCCGGGATGGCAATGGTTTCGCCTTTGGGAGCTTTGCTGACCACATGGGGCACCACAAAATGGACGATCGCAATACCTGCCAGCGCGCCGGCTGCGGTAATAAAGAACAAACCCTGTAAACCGATCAGCGGCGCCAGAACCGGACCTGCCACCATGGCGACTGCAAAGGCAATACCAATACTGACACCAATCATAGCCATTGCCTTAGGGCGCTGCTCCTCCCGGGTAACATCAGCTGCCAGGGCTAATACCGCACTGGCAATAGCGCCCGCACCTTGAATTGCCCGTCCGGCAGTCACGCCATAAACAGTTTCTGAGCATGCTGCTATCAGGCTACCTATGGCAAAAATAATTAAGCCCGTAAAAATAACCGGACGACGGCCAAACTTGTCTGACAGCATACCGGCGGGAATTTGTAATAATGCCTGGGTCAACCCGTAGGCACCAATGGCAAAGCCTACCCAGATTGGTGAGTAACCGATAAGATCCTGCCCGTAAATGGCAAAGATCGGCATGATCATAAATAGACCTAACATACGTAATGCAAAAACCACAGAAAGTGAAATAGCGGTGCGTTTTTCCAGGGGATTTAGGGCGTCAGACTGCATTGAACATCCATTTTTTAGGCTGTAGGTGAAAATAAATTAGTCGCCAATAATAACATGAACGCGCGCATATTCAGATATTTTTATTTATCGAGGACAGCTATAAAAGGAAGGAGGGCAGGGCATAGTTAATCTGAACAGGCTGCCTTTTTTGTGCCGTCCAGGCGGTCTTCTGCACCTGTATCTTGCACTGGTTTGGGTATATACTGCGCGGCTTATCCCATTTATATTTTTGGAGTTTTTTGTGCTTAGCTATCGCCATTCTTTTCATGCAGGTAATTTTGCAGATGTGTTAAAGCACACTGTCGCAACATCGATTCTTGACTATATGCTCAAAAAAGAGAAAGCGTTCTTTTATCTCGATACACATGCAGGTTGCGGCGCTTATGCGTTAAATTCACCGGAAGCATTAAAAACCCAGGAGTTTAATAACGGGATTGTGCCGTTATGGGGGCGCAAAGATCTGCCTGCTCCCGTGGCGCGTTATATGGAGCAGGTGGTGGAATTTAATGCACAGAGTCAATTGCACTATTACCCCGGCTCACCGAGCATTGCCGTGCAGATGTTACGTCCAATTGACCGCTTAAGTTTATTTGAACTGCACCCTAATGAATTTATCAATATGAGCAAGAATTTTTCCGGAAACCGGAAAATTCAGATGTCCAAAAGTGATGGGTTAAAAGGGCTTATCGCGAATATGCCGCCTGTTGAACGCCGCGGTTTTATGCTGATCGATCCATCCTATGAAATTAAAACGGAATACCAGAGCGTGGTTGAAACGTTAATCCAGGCGGTTAAACGTTTTGCAACAGGCACTTATGCGCTATGGTATCCGGTGGTTAACCGCGCCACTATAAATAAAATGGAAAAAGCGTTAATAGCGTCAGGCATTAAAAATATTCAGCTCTTTGAATTGGGGATTCGCTCAGACTCGGAGCAAATCGGTATGACTTCCAGTGGTATGATTGTGATTAATCCGCCCTGGACATTAAACAAAGAGATGCAGGAATCATTACCCTTTTTAGCGGAGCTGTTGGGTGAAGATGATCAGGGCTTTTACCGTATTGAGACTCTAGTTAGCGAATAACAGGGGATACCAAAGCAACTGAAAGAGGCTGCGCTGCCTCTTTCAGTTGCGGGATATACTCAAGATGCGGCGCCGGCTCTTTTCAGCGACGGCGTTTTTTAATATGTAATAAGCTTCTTAATTTAGAATAACGATCTGTGTCCGGCTCGTCCTGTAGGATTGATTCGCCTGCTTTTTCAACCTCGATAATACCGGAACGGTTCAGGGTTATTCGATAACGTTCAAATTCCTCCCGGTATTCCCCCTGATTCACTGCGACCACAATATTTATCTGGTAGCGGCGTTCGATGGAGGTGGTTTTAATTTTTTCTTTATTTGCCGATGGGGCATTTTGTTCATATACCTTACCGCTGCCGCGCTCTAAATAGCGTGCAAAAGGCAGAAAACTGAAAATAATAGTTTCTTCCAACGTGTTGTAACCCGGTTGAAACCCGTTACGGAATATTTTGTTTTCACAGCGGAAATGTAACAGCTCCGCGCTTTGCTTATTCTGCATATGACGTTTTGCCAATAACTCCTGCGTCTGCGGCGGCAGGTTGCCTGTTTTGGTATAATCCAGCCATATTTTCTGCTTTGCTATCTCCTCCCGACTGGTCGGATCGGTTAATGTCGTTGCCCATTTCGCCTTGCCTTTGCGGATCCACTGCCAGAGCATATTTTTAAAATCATCTTTGAAAACTTCCCGTACCCCGTAAATAATGGCGAGGATAAAAATCATCAAAGAGGTCAGGGTACTGAAAGCGCCCTGAGTTTTGATAATCAGTACCAGCACCACACTCATTATTAATGCTGTTGCGACACCGGTAACAATTTTACGGGTGATATTGCCTAAGACCTCTGTGTCACTTTTAAAAATTACACCGTATTCAATTAAACGGCGTAATAAGTGCATCTTATTAGCAATGCGGTTGGCATCGTTAAGTGTTGCCTGAGAGTTATATTTTTTTTCTTTGCGGTACAGGTTTTCGTTTTCACAAAGCCGTAATAACGCGAGACGCTCTTCAGAAAACTCAGATAGTCGTGGTTTTTTGACCAACATGCCTAATATTGCCTGCTCAGTATACCAGGATAAGTAATTATCCACGTTCTCAAAAATTGCCGCCAGGCTGTCTTTTTTAGGGGCATGGCTGCGGTTTTTGGTTAAAATCGTAATACTGTGATTGGCAATATCCTGCGCTGCGTCGTAAAAATTACGTAAGCCGTTGCTATCATCGATATTAAGCGTTTCCTGAATATCGGTATCAAGTGCGGCGATATATTGATAGGCAAACAGATTAAGATGGTTTTTATATTCCTCGGGGGAACGTTTCATACGTCTGGCAAAGCGGCTGTGTAATATCGGTAAATGCAGCCCTTCAGTAAAATAAGCACTGCGTGACTGGACCGCCGCATTAAAATAATCCGTCTCAGAAAGGGTATTTTTATTAATACTCATCTCTTTGGGCAGAGAAAAATAAACATCAATTCGCCGGAACTCACCCTGGCGTAACTGGTGAGTCAGTTTGATAGAGAGACGATCGTCTTGTTTAAGGCTTATTTTACCCAATTATTCCACCCATGTTGATGATTATTAATGTTACCGAATTAAATTAACACTGCCGGCATTACGGGCAGTTGTTGCTCCCTCCGTTACCCTAAATACAAGTATAAATGGCTGCAATTTAAATTCGAGATGTTTTTTTAAATCATCTCATTTTTACTATTTTATTGTTAAGATCCGGTCTTTTGCTATTAAGGTTTACTCCATGAAACTCTCTTTATTAACGCAACCGCTTTATGATCACTTATACGCCGATATTTATCAGTTCCGCCAGACTTTTGATCTGCCCTGTGATGATCTTGAATCATTAGATGTGCAGGCAGATGCGCTGCATACCTCTTTGATCATCGAAGAGTTAACCGAGCTGGCTCAGGCTGACTGTAAAATTGAACAGGCGGATGCGATCGTTGACAGTGTCTATGTTTTGATGGGGCGCCTGGTGCACCTCGGCGCGACACAGGTTAATAACAATATAGAGATCAGTTATCTGATTGATCTGTTTTTAAACGTCGCCAAACACCTTGAAATTAACTTCCTGCCCTGCTGGGATGAGGTGCATTCCAGCAATATGAGTAAAGTCTGCCGCAACGCGCAGGAATATCAGGAAACACAGGCATTTTACGCCAAGCAGGGCATTGAGCTGGTGGACAGCATTAAAGGGGATTTTATTATCGCCAAGTGTGCCTGCGATGTGCAGCTCTCGGGTAAGCTAATCCGTCAGGGCAAGGTATTAAAATCCGTTTATTACCGTCCGGCAGATTTAGCGCAATTGGTGTGATTCACAGACTACGCATCACAGCTCACTTGTGGTGCGTAGTGTTAACCTTTAAGCGCGCTCTTTTAATAAATAGATTAATTCAAGGGCTTTTTTGGGTGTTAAATCGTCCGGGTCGATACTTTCCAATAAAGATAATGCTTCATTAGTCTGTGGCTGTTCATAAGCTAAGCTTGTTTGCAATGGTGTTTGCGGCATATCCGTTTTAGATTGTGAGCCTAACTCCAACTGCTGTAATTTTCGTTTGGCATTACTCACTACCTCTTTGGGCACGCCGGCTAACGCCGCAACCTGCAAACCGTAACTTTTGTTGGCTGCGCCTTCCTGTACTGCATGCAAAAAAGCAATACCGTCACCATGTTCAACGGCATCCAGGTGGATATTGACCAACTCAGGAATAGTTTCAGGCAAACTGGTCAGTTCAAAATAATGGGTCGCAAAAAGGGTGTAGGCCTGGATTTTCCTGGCCAATTGTTCTGCGCATGCCCAGGCCAGAGACAAACCGTCAAAGGTACTGGTTCCCCGTCCGATCTCATCCATCAATACCAGACTGTTTTTAGTGGCATTGTGTAATATATTTGCCGTTTCTGTCATTTCCACCATAAAGGTTGAACGTCCGCTGGCCAGGTCATCTGAGGCACCAATACGGGTGAAAATACGATCCACCGGGCCTATCTTTGCGCTTTGAGCAGGGATAAAGCTGCCGATATGCGCCATTAAAACCATCAGGGCAACCTGGCGCATATAGGTTGATTTACCGCCCATATTCGGGCCGGTAATAATGAGCATCCGACGCTGCTCATTAAGGGCAATTGGATTGGCAATAAAGGGGGTTTTGCTGACCTGCTCAACTACCGGGTGACGGCCTTCCTGGATCTCTATTCCATTTTCAGCCTGCAGTACGGGACGCACGTAATTCAGAGTAACAGCCCTTTCAGCGAGGTTATTCAGCACATCTAACTCCGCCAGGGCCTGCGCGGTATACTGCAGGTTTTGCAGATGCGGTAATAACAGATCGATTAACTGCTCATAAAGTTTTTTCTCCAGGGCGAGGGCCTTGCCCTGACTGGAGAGTACTTTATCTTCATGCTCTTTCAGCTCGGCAATAATATAACGTTCAGTATTTTTAAGGGTCTGGCGGCGGATATAATGAGCCGGTACCATATCTGATTGGGAACGGCTGGTTTCTATGTAATAACCGTGCACGCGGTTATAGCCGACTTTTAAGGTGCTGATCCCGGTTGCTTTGCGCTCGCGAATTTCAAGCTGCTCAAGAAAATCAGTAGCACCTTTTGCCAGATTGCGCCACTGATCTAACTCCTCGTTATAGCCCTCCGCAATGACACCGCCGTCACGAATAATGACCGGTGGATTATCTATGACGGCTTTTTCCAATAAGGTCAATAACTCCGGATATGAGCCCATCTCTTTACAAAGTTTGCCGACCAGCTGCTGCGGCATTTCTGCGACCAGATGCTGTAGCTCAGGTAATAATGAAAAAGCGGTACGCAGACGGGTTAAATCGCGCGGCCGTGCAGAGCGCAGGGCTAAACGGGCAATTACCCGTTCCACATCGCCAATCTGCTTTAACGGCTCCGCCAGTGCAGCGCAGAGATCCTGGTCA
The DNA here is from genome assembly GCF_041586535.1 of Psychromonas sp. GTDB lineage: Bacteria > Pseudomonadota > Gammaproteobacteria > Enterobacterales > Psychromonadaceae > Psychromonas. Next base: position 9,293 of record NZ_JBFGZY010000022.1, read on the forward strand.
ATTAATGTCTGGATCATGGTTTGCCGGTAAGTCAGCACATTAAAATTACGGATAGGCTGATGGATCCAGCGTTTTAACAGCCGGCTGCCCATTGGTGTAACGGTATAGTCGAGCACCTCCGCCAGTGTGTTTTCACTTCCACCGGAAAGATTCTGGGTCAGCTCTAAGTTTTTGCGTGTTGCCGCATCTAAAATCACACTATCAATGCTCTGCTCTAACTTGATAGATTGGATATGCGGTAAACTGGTACGTTGTGTATCTTTAATATACTGCAGCAATGCGCCTGCTGCACACAGCGCAACCTCGGCTTTTTCCACACCAAAGCCGATTAAATCTTTGGTAGCAAACTGCTGATTTAATATTTGCTTGCTGGTGGCAAGTTCAAATTCCCACTCCGGGCGGCGGCGGATGGTTTGTAGATGGTCAATTAAATCAATATGTTCAAAATTTTCCGGATACAAAAGCTCGGCAGGATTAAGACGCTGTAATTCAGCCTGCAGGGTTTCACTGTGTTGAAACTGATTAATAATAAAACGGCCGCTGCCAATATCTAACGACGCAATACCAAAGGTGTTTTGCAATTGATAGACAGAGCACAATAAATTGTCCTGGCGGTCATTCAGTAACGCTTCATCGGTCACAGTACCCGGGGTGATAATGCGCACCAATTTGCGTTCCACCGGCCCTTTGGAGGTAGCTGGATCACCTATTTGCTCACAAATTGCAATGGATTCACCCATTTCAATCAATTTTGCTAAATAGCCTTCTACACTATGGTATGGAACACCGGCCATGGGAATGGCATTGCCGCCGGTCTTGCCGCGCTGGGTTAAAGAAATACCCAGCAGCTGTGAAGCCTTGCGTGCGTCATCAAAAAACAATTCATAAAAGTCACCCATTCGGTAGAAAAGAAGGGTGTCCGGCACTTCGTTTTTGATGCTCAAGAATTGCTGCATCATTGGCGTATGTTGTTGTAATTGTTGCGCACTTAGAGTCATAATGAATACACTTAATAGATGATAACTTTGATATTATAAGAACACTTGAATTTGTATTTCCAATTGTATTGGATGTCCGTTGGAGAAAACTTATGTTCACTGAAAAAACCGTTCAAGAATTAGCGCAAGTCTTAGGTGATAAACTCAGCAAAGCTGGGTTAGTTGCAGCAACCGCTGAATCCTGTACTGGCGGTGGAGTAGCATACGCTATTACTGAGATTTCTGGAAGTTCACAGTGGTTTGATCGTGGTTTTGTCACCTATAGCAATGAAGCGAAAATACAGATGTTAGGTGTTGAGGCGTTAGTGATTAAAGCCTTTGGTGCGGTTTCGGAGCCGGTGGTGGAAGAGATGGCCATTGGCGCGGTAACCCATTCTGATGCCGATATTGCCGTAGCCATCAGTGGTATTGCCGGCCCCGATGGCGGCACAGCAGAGAAACCAGTGGGTACAGTTTGCATCTCCTGGTATAACGCGCATTCAGCCTGTAAAACCGAAACATATCTGTTTAGCGGGGATCGCTCCGACGTCAGAACCCAGGCGATACGACTTGCGTTGCTGGGTTTAATCGAAGCTATTTAAAAAAACTTAATACATTGATTGTATTGGCTTAGTAATAAAAATAAAAAAAGCACTTGATACTGTTTAAATCAACAGTATACTTGAGCTTATATGCTGAGAGGGTATACAGCAGCGATAACACAAATCTGGAGAGAAAATGAGTCAGGATAAAAACAAAGAAAAAGCATTGGCTGCAGCGCTTGGACAAATCGAAAAACAATTCGGTAAAGGTTCGATCATGCGTTTAGGTGATGGTGCGGCGGCGATGATGGAAATTGAATCTGTTTCAACTGGCTCTCTCAGTCTGGATGTGGCATTAGGTATAGGTGGTTTACCATTCGGACGAGTTGTTGAAATTTATGGGCCTGAAAGCTCAGGTAAAACAACATTAACGCTACAGGTAATTGCTGAAGCACAAAAAATGGGTAAGACCTGTGCCTTTATTGATGCAGAGCATGCTCTGGATCCGCTATATGCTAAAAAATTGGGTGTTGATACAGATAACTTACTGATTTCTCAACCTGATACCGGCGAACAAGCATTAGAGATTTGCGATATGTTAGTGCGCTCCGGTGCGGTAAATGTGGTGATTATCGACTCCGTGGCAGCGTTAACGCCAAAAGCTGAAATTGAAGGCGAGATGGGTGATTCACATATGGGTCTGCAGGCCCGTTTGATGTCCCAGGCATTACGTAAATTAACCGGTAATATTAAACAGACTAATTGCCTGGTTATCTTCATTAACCAAATCCGGATGAAAATTGGCGTTATGTTCGGTAACCCGGAAACCACTACGGGTGGTAATGCACTTAAATTCTATGCATCTGTTCGGTTGGATATTCGTCGTATCGGCTCGATTAAAAACGGTGAAGAGATCATTGGTAATGAAACGCGTGTTAAGGTGGTTAAAAATAAAGTGTCACCACCGTTTAAACAAGCTGAGTTTCAGATTCTATACGGTGAAGGTATTAACCACTTCGGTGAGCTGATTGATTTGGGTGTTAAACAGGATCTGGTTGAAAAATCCGGTTCCTGGTACGCTTATAATGGTACCAAAATTGGTCAGGGAAAGAGCAATGCAAGTAACTTCCTGCAGGAAAATCCAACTATTGCGGAAGAGCTGGAAGCGAAAATTCGCGACTCTTTATTACCTAAAGTCATTGCGGTAGAAAAAACTTCAGCAGCTGAAGAAGTTTAATAACTGATAACACAGACCCAAATAAAAAAGGCGTGAAATATCACGCCTTTTCTCCTCTTAGAGCAGCACGCTTTCCTATTACGTATGCCACCCGGCGAACACGGCACCAGCTTCTCCACGGTGATTTTGTCAAAAGATAAAAATTTGATAAAAACACCAGCTTCGCGAAATTATAAAACGCTTGTGAACAATTATTTAGCTACTTTCCCCTTTTCAAGCGGCATGTTATATTAAAGAACATTTATTTTTAACTAATTTGCCATTTTTTTATGCTCCCATAAAATTACCGGACAGATACTTTACATGGAATAACTTATGATCAAATCGACTGCTGAAATTCGTCAGGGATTTCTCGATTTCTTTGCTAAGAAAGGCCACCAAAGTGTAAGCAGTAGCTCACTTGTGCCGGACAATGATCCAACCCTGTTATTTACTAATGCCGGGATGAATCAATTTAAGGATACCTTTCTTGGTACTGAAAAAAGAGCTTATACAAGAGCAACATCCAGCCAACGCTGCGTGCGTGCTGGAGGAAAACATAACGATTTAGACAATGTTGGCTACACCGCCCGCCATCATACATTTTTTGAGATGTTGGGAAGCTTCAGCTTCGGCGATTATTTCAAACGGGATGCGATTGCTTTTGCGTGGGAATATTTAACCCTTGAGTTGAAACTGCCAAAAGAAAAGTTATGGGTAACGGTATTTGATGAGGATCTGGAAGCTGAAAAAATCTGGATAGAAGAGATCGGTGTGGATCCTGCGCGTGTATCGCGGATCGGTGCGAAAGATAACTTCTGGTCGATGGGTGATACAGGACCATGCGGTCCTTGTAGTGAAATCTTTTATGACCATGGTGAACACATTTGGGGTGGGCCTCCGGGAACACCGGAAGAGGATGGCGATCGTTATATCGAAATCTGGAATCTGGTATTCATGCAGTTCAATCGCCATGCCGACGGCACCATGGAAAATTTACCAAAACCTTCCGTCGATACCGGGATGGGGCTGGAACGAATTTCTGCCATTCTGCAGAATGGTCATTCCAACTACGATATTGATCTTTTCCAGGCCCTGATCAAAAAAGTAGCCGCAGTAACAGGCTGCAAGGATCTGCAAGACAAGTCATTACGCGTCGTTGCCGATCATATCCGTTCATGCGGTTTTCTGATCGCCGATGGCGTAATGCCTTCTAATGAAGGTCGCGGCTATGTATTGCGTCGTATTATCCGTCGGGCTGTACGCCACGGTAATAAATTGGGTGCAACGGATGTTTTCTTCTTCAAAATTTATGAAGAGTTAGTTAACCAGATGGGTGAAGCTTACCCTGAGCTGATAAAACAACGTCAGTTTGTAGAAAAAATATTACGTTTGGAAGAAGAGCAGTTCGCTAAAACCCTGGATCGTGGCCTGCAGATATTAGATAACGAATTAGATGCGCTTGAAGGAACGGTTATCCCCGGTGAAGTGGTTTTCAAACTGTATGATACATACGGTTTCCCTGCCGATTTAACCGCTGATATTGCCCGTGAACGGGAGTTAACCATAGATCAGGCCGGCTTCGATAAAGCGATGGCTGAACAGCGCACCCGTGCACAACAGGCCAATAACTTTGGCACTGACTACAGCAATATTCTTAAATTTGAACAACACACTGAATTTACCGGTTATGAAACGCTGGAAGGCGCAGCAACAGTCACTAAGCTGGTATCCGATGGTGCTTTTGTTGACTCCTTAAAAGAAGGCGATAAAGGCCAGGTAGTTCTGTCTCAAACTCCATTTTATGCTGAATCAGGCGGTCAGTCGGGCGATACCGGTGAGTTGATTTTTAAGAATGGTGCGTTTGTCGTTACCGATACACAAAGGTCGGGAGACGCTTTTTTACACAGCGGTTTCGTCAGCAGCGGTGCATTAACGCTGAATGAAAAAGTGCATGCGCAAGTTGATGCACAGCGTCGTAAATCGATTGCCCTGCACCATTCTGCGACACATCTGCTGCATGCCGCTTTACGTCAGGTTTTAGGTGAGCATGTAACACAGAAAGGTTCACTGGTGGATGCTGATAAACTGCGTTTTGACTTCTCTCATTTTGAAGCGCTATCTTCAGATACGCTACGTCAGGTTACTGTACTGGTCAATCAAGCCATTCGTAATAATTTTGAAGTTGTTACTAAATTAATGGATATTGAAGAAGCAAAATCATCGGGTGCAATGGCGCTGTTCGGTGAAAAATATGATGAAATGGTGCGTGTTGTACAGATGGGCGATTTCTCAACTGAACTTTGTGGTGGTACGCATACCCGTCGCACCGGCGATATGGGGATGTTGTTGATTCGCTCTGAGTCAGGTATCGCTGCGGGTGTTCGCCGTATTGAAGCATCCGTCGGTAGTGCCGCCGGACAGTTGATTAGCGATATGTTTGGAGAAGTAGAGAAAGCCTGCTCGCTGGTGAAAGGTGATCCACTTTCACTTGGCGAAAAAATCGGGCAGGTGCTCGACCGTACTAAGCAGCTGGAAAAAGAAGTTGCCCAGCTGAAAGCTAAAATTGCCAGTGCCGCAGGCTCTAGTCTGACAGATAATGCCATTGAGATTAACGGCGTGAAAGTGATTATTGCCAATATTGAAGGCGTCGATCCTAAATCACTGCGCGACAGTGTTGATGAAATGAAGAATAAACTGCAATCCGGTATTGTTGTTTTAGCAACTGCTGTAGCTGATGATAAGGTCAGTCTGATTGCCGGTGTGACAAAAGATTTAACCAAAAAAGTCAAAGCAGGCGATTTGGTGAATCTGGTTGCAGCTCCTGTTGGTGGTAAGGGCGGTGGTCGTCCGGATATGGCTATGGCCGGTGGTAATAATCCAGCTGCTTTAGCCGATGCACTGGCATTAGTTGCTCCCTGGTTAAAAGAGCGTTTGTAATAGATAGCCCCGCTATGTAAATAGCTTGTATAGATGAGAAATAACGATGGCATTATTAGTTCAAAAATATGGCGGAACCTCGGTAGGTAACGTTGAGCGCATAAAAATAGTTGCTGAAAAAGTTAAAGCAACAAAAGAAAACGGTCATGATGTTGTGGTGGTTTTGTCTGCGATGTCGGGTGAGACCAATCGGATGATTGCGCTTGCAAAAGAGATAACACCTAACCCAAGCCCTCGGGAAATGGATGTGCTATTAACAACGGGGGAGCAAACTACCATTGCACTTTTATCAATGGCATTACATGATTTGGGGATTGATGCTGTCTCAATGACAGGCGATCAAATCCGCCTGAAAACAGATTCAAGTCATAGTAAAGCACGTATTTTAGATGTTGAAACTGACAATCTTAAAGAGCATTTAAAACTTGGACGGGTGGTGGTTGTCGCCGGCTTCCAGGGGCGTTCAGAAAGCAATGATATTACTACCTTAGGCCGTGGTGGCTCAGATACCTCGGCGGTAGCCATTGCTGCCGCGTTAAAAGCGGATGAATGTCAAATCTATACGGATGTGGATGGTGTTTATACCACAGATCCGCGTGTTGAGCCTCATGCGCGCCGCTTAGACAGCATTACCTTTGAAGAAATGCTGGAAATGGCAAGTTTAGGCGCTAAAGTTTTACAAATTCGTTCGGTCGAGTTTGCAGGGAAATACAATGTCCCACTTCGTGTTCTGTCAAGCTTTAAAGATGGTGGCGGCACATTAATCAGTTATGAGGAAAATAAAATGGAATCTCCTGTTATCTCCGGTATTGCGTTTAATCGTGATGAAGCCCGTTTAACCTTGTCGGGTGTGCCTGATCAACCTACGGTTGCTGCGCAAATTCTTTCGCCTATCGGTGAAGCGAATATCGATATTGATATGATAGTGCAGAATACTGTGGGTAATGGCAAAACAGACTTTACTTTTACCGTACATCGTGATGATTATGAGAAAACCAAGGAACTATTAGAGAAGGTTTGTGTCTCATTACAAGCTGATAATGTTCAAGGGAACAATGAAATAGCAAAAGTCTCTGTCGTTGGTGTTGGTATGTGGAATCATCCTGGTGTTGCCAAAACAATGTTTGAAACACTGGGACAGGAAGGTATCAATATCCACCAGATTGCAACGTCAGAAATAAAAATATCAGTGCTGGTTGACAGTAAGTACCTTGAACTTGCCGTTCGGGCACTGCATAAAGCATTTGAATTGGAAAATGAGCCGGCAGAAGAAAAATAAATTTTGCGATGTTGCACAGTAAATTATTTCTCTTTTTACTGTGCATTGGTCCATACTTAGTTCAAACGGATAGATTAATTCTTACAGGAGCAGGATATGCTTATATTAACACGTCGAGTTGGTGAAACTCTGATGATAGGCGATAGCGTTACGGTTACGGTTTTGGGTGTAAAAGGTAATCAAGTCAGAATTGGTGTAAACGCACCGAAAGAAGTATCGGTTCATCGCGAAGAAATTTATATGCGTATTCAAGCTGAAAAAAGCGCCGAAGAATAAATTACTTTTATATATTCAACAAAAGGGCCTTAGGGCTCTTTTTTTATGCCTGATGGTATATTGATGGTATATTGTTGTTAATATCAATCCTACTGGTTATCTACGCTTATTTAGTTGGATCTAAAACTACGTTTTTATTCCTGATGGTATATTGTTGTTAATATCAATCCTACGGCTTATCTACGCGTATTTAGTTGGATCTAAAACTACGTTTTTAGTCTGTGTTATTATTTGCTTAAGAACATCCTGGCTCTTCGCTACCTTATGACCAGCCAAAGCTGTTCAAAATCGCTCCATTAGATTTTGTGAATTAAAACAATGATCTCGTTGCTGCTGTCCATGCTCTGCTTCCATCCATTTTTCCTTCTCCCAAATAGAACATTTAAGTCATCAGATTGCCAATAAATTTGGCTTTGACGGGTAAAAAGAGCAAAAGTGCCTGATAAATAGACAAACGGAAATCAGTTGTTAAAAAATGTTTGACTTGTTTTTAGAAGACAGTATTATGTGCGCCACAAGACGACGGTGGAGTGGCCGAGTGGCCGAAGGCGCTCCCCTGCTAAGGGAGTAACGGGTTTATAGCCTGTTCGAGAGTTCGAATCTCTCCTCCACCGCCATTCTTGTAGATTCTTAAGGCGGGTGTAGCTCAGCTGGATAGAGTACCTGGCTACGAACCAGGCGGTCAGGGGTTCGAATCCCTTCACCCGCACCATTTTTTTTGCATAAGATGGTGAGCACTAAGAATCGAATATTAAAAACAAAAGAATATCGCGGCGGGTGTAGCTCAGCTGGATAGAGTACCTGGCTACGAACCAGGCGGTCAGGGGTTCGAATCCCTTCACCCGCACCATTCTTTATAAGCTTACTTAGGTAAGTTTTTTGTTTTTAAGGGCTTTATAATATTAACTGATTAATATTATGCACTATGCGGGTGTAGCTCAGCTGGATAGAGTACCTGGCTACGAACCAGGCGGTCAGGGGTTCGAATCCCTTCACCCGCACCATCTTAAATTTCCCCTATATTGTTTTATTCTTAGGTAAAAACTAATCTGTTTGTAATGTCTAACTGCTTATTTAAAAGCTAATACCAACCTGACTAATTACCTGATCATTTATGCCTGCTAAAATAAATGCTAGCTAGACATAAAACCACGTTTTATTCTTTTTTATTTATTTAGAACAAATAGTTACTGCAATAAATGTGGTGCTTTCATGCATTTTTCCTTATGCCTAAACAGATCATTTAATTAATCGGTTTGGTATAATTACCTTCTTTTTGCACTTATCCTGTCTTTTTTTGCGTTATACCTCTCTTTTTATAAAATATATTTTTCTGTCCTACTGTTCAGGGTTTAAACTAATCATTCTATATACTTCACATTGTAAATAAATAAAAGTACACTGGTATGCTTTTTAAGTGCTGTTTAATGCACTTGGATGTAGTGTTTTTTATTTTAATCAAGAGGTTAAGAGCTTTATAAGATTTGTTTATGAATATTTATTCATTGTAAGTTGTTTATGGAAATGCACCTACCAGATCAGTGTAAAAAAGGATAAAGAGCTATGGATGTTTTTACGTTATTACTAACCGGATTAGAATTGCTCGGTTTAGGAATGGCCTTCGTATTTTTGTTTTTAGGTTTATTGATGATTGCGGTCAATCTGATCGCAAAATATCTGCCTGCAGATCCTCCCGTACCGGAAAAAAAAACGGCTCAAGCGAGACCCGTAATACCCCTTTCTGAAACATCTGCAATAAATCCTAAGATAATTACAGCCATCACTGCGGCTGTGCATCAATATCACAAAACTAAGACTGCACAATAGGGAATGAAAAATGAAAGAGAAAGTAAATAAATCTAAGCCTCTGGCAATAACAGAAGTTGTCCTGCGTGATGCACACCAATCACTATTTGCAACGCGTATGCGTATCGACGATATGCTGCCGATTGCGGAGAAGTTAGATAAAATTGGTTTCTGGTCTTTGGAAACATGGGGCGGTGCGACCTTTGACTCCTGTATCCGCTTTTTGGGGGAAGACCCGTGGGATCGCCTGCGCGCTTTGAAGGCTGCAATGCCTAATACACCCCAGCAGATGTTATTACGCGGTCAAAACCTGTTAGGTTACCGTCATTATGCGGATGATGTAGTTGAAAAATTTGTAGAGCGTGCACATACCAACGGCGTTGATGTTTTCCGTATCTTTGACGCGATGAATGACGTGCGTAACTTTGAAACAGCGATCAAATCTGCGGTTAAAATTGGCGCACATGCGCAAGGCGCTATCTCTTATACCACCAGCCCTGTTCACTCTGTTGATAACTGGGTTGATATGGCAAAACGCCTTGAAGATATGGGCTGTCATTCGTTATGTATTAAAGATATGGCGGGTTTATTAAAGCCTTATGTCGCCGACGAACTGATTACTAAAATTAAAGCCAGCACCAATATTCCGCTTGCTCTGCATTGCCATGCGACAACGGGCTTGAGTATCGCAACGCATCAAAAAGCTATTGATGCCGGTGTTGATATTATTGATTCTGCTATTTCTTCGATGTCGATGACCTACGGACATACCCCGACAGAAACGCTTGTTTCAATTGTGGAAGGTCAGGCTCGTGATACCGGCTTAGATCTGCATAAACTCGCTGAAATATCAGCTTACTTCCGGGAAGTGCGTAAAAAATATGTTAAATTTGAAGGTGAATTAAAAGGGGTGGATCCACGTATCCTGATTGCTCAGGTACCCGGCGGCATGTTAACCAATATGGAAAGTCAGCTTAAGCAGCAGGGCGCTGCCGATAAGATGGATGCCGTACTGGAAGAGATCACCGCTGTGCGTAAAGATCTTGGTTATATTCCATTGGTTACCCCGACTTCCCAGATTGTCGGCACACAAGCGGTTATTAATGTATTGATGGGTGAGCGTTATAAAAATATCACCAAAGAAACTGCCGGTGTGCTTAAAGGTGAATATGGTGCGACACCTGCACCGGTCAATGCAGAACTGCAGGCGAAAGTATTAGCGGGCGGGAAAGCTATTACCTGCCGTCCGGCCGATAACATTAAGCCGGAAATGCAGCATATTCAGACGGAGTTTAAAAAGCTGGCCACGGACAAGGGAATTAATGTCGCTAAAGATGAGATCGATGACGCCTTGATCTATGCTTTATTTCCTGAAATCGGGCTTAAGTTCTTAGAAAATCGTAATAATCCTGATGCTTTTGAGCCGGTACCAAGCGCTGACGATCTTAAACCTGCAGCGCCAACTGCACCTGCTAAAGCGCAACAAGGTGGTGTGGAAACCTATTCTGTTGCGGTTGACGGGCAATTATTCAAAGTCCAGGTTGGCCCTGAAGGTAGTATTACCGGAGTGTCAGCTGCACCCGCTTCACCAGCACCCGCTTCACCAGCAGCCGCAGCGCCCGCGCAGGCAACAGCGGCACCGGCAGCTACTGGCGCTGGTGAAGAATTACCTGCACCATTAGCGGGTAATATCTTTAAAATACTTGTCCGGGAAGGTGAAGAGGTGGAAGAGGGCGATGTGTTACTGATAATGGAAGCGATGAAGATGGAAACAGAGATTCGCGCACCAAAATCAGGTGTGGTACGAGCCGTTTTTGTTAAAGAAGGTACTTCAGTTGCAGTGGGTGAAGCCCTGTTTAAAATAGCTTAAGGAATATAAAGTGGATGGATTAACAACACTTTGGATGGATACAGGTATTGCGCATTTTACGCTGCCTGATCTGCTCATGATTGCTGTCGGTTGTTTATTATTATACCTGGCGATAGTACGTAAGTTTGAACCTTTGTTATTATTACCCATTGGTTTTGGTGCAATTCTGGCCAATATACCCAATGCGGGCTTTAACGACGAAGGTGGCATACTTTATTACATATACCATGTGGGCATAGAAACGGGTATTTTTCCGCTCATTATTTTTATGGGCGTTGGAGCACTAACCGATTTTGGCGCCTTAATTGCGAACCCTAAAACCTTGTTCTTAGGCGCCGCTGCTCAGTTTGGTATTTTTGCTACATTGTTTGGCGCAATTATACTCAATTTACTGCCGGGTTTTGAATTTAGCCTGCAGGACGCTTCAGCGATTGCCATTATCGGCGGAGCTGATGGTCCGACAGCTATCTTCCTGGCATCTAAGCTGGCGCCGGATCTGCTTGGCCCCATTGCCGTTGCCGCATATTCATATATGGCACTGGTACCGCTGATCCAGCCGCCGATTATGCGCGCTTTAACAACACCAGCTGAACGTGAAATTAAAATGGAACAATTACGTCCGGTTAGTAAGAAGGAAAAAGTAGTTTTCCCTCTGGCTGTGTTATTAATGACGATTTTGTTCTTACCGGCAGCAACGCCTCTGATTGGGATGTTCTGTTTAGGTAACTTAATGCGTGAATCTGGTGTTGTAGAACGTTTAAGCAGTACTGCGCAAAATGAACTTATCAATATAGTCACGATATTTTTAGGCTTAGGGGTTGGTTCAAAGTTATCCGCTGACAAATTCTTAAATATTGAAACCCTAGGTATTTTAGCTTTGGGTGCTGTTGCCTTTTCTATCGGTACTGCATCGGGTGTTATGATGGCTAAACTGATGGGTAAATTCTCAAAAACTAAGATCAATCCGTTAATTGGTGCGGCAGGTGTTTCCGCAGTACCAATGGCTGCACGTGTGGCTAATAAGGTTGGTTTAGAAGCAAACCCTCATAACTTCTTGTTAATGCATGCGATGGGGCCTAACGTTGCCGGGGTACTTGGAAGTGCCGTTGCGGCGGGTGTGCTGTTGGCGCTTGTAGGTTAACTTCTTTTTTATAAAGTTGATTTTTGCAGGCCGCCTAAAAAGCGGCCTTTTTTGCTTAAAGGTCTTTTAGTTTGTACTCTGAATTAACTGTTTTGCTGCTTAGCAGTTTCGTTTCTGCGACCCTGTTTCCCGGCGGTTCTGAATTATTACTTATCTATTATCTGCAAAACAATCCGGATAATCTCTACTGGTATTTTTGTGCGGTAACCATAGGGAACGGTTCAGGGGCTGTGCTCACCTATTTTTTGGCCGGGTATTTATCCTGGGGACAAGAGAAAGCAAAATTTCGTTATTTAAAAACCTGGCGGTTTTGCCAACGATATGGTGTATGGGCTTTACTATTAAGCTGGCTACCTGTTATTGGTGATTTTATTCCTCTCGCAGCGGGCTGGTTAAAAACCCCGATATTAACTTCGATTGTATTAATTGCAGTCGGCAAAGCATTACGTTATGCAGTGATTATTATCAGTACATTATCTTTAATCTGAACGGATTTTATCTTATCAGGAATCTATGGCGGGCAAACAATGTGTATTTTTCAACCATGATGACTTTTGAACTTGTCAATAGTGTCTGTATTAAGGTACTCTCCTACCTCTTTTCGTTATTTCAAAAGGTAAGCTCTTGTCCCTGAATTTTAAGCAACGTTTGGCTATTTTTGAACAACAATCTCAATCTCTTATCGGTTTTGGCCGGGGTGTTGAGCGCGAAGCATTGCGCGTGACCAGCGATGGAGGGCTATCGAAAAATGGGCATCCCGATGCTTTCGGCAGTGCTTTATGCCACAGTACTATCACCACGGATTATGCTGAAAGCCTGTTAGAATTTATTACCCCGGTTGCTAAAGATGTCGATCAGTTGTTTGCTTATTTAAACGATGTTCACCATTACGCTGCTAAAAATTTAGAAAACAATGAAACATTATGGCCAATCAGTATGCCTTGTTTTGTTGATGATCAAGACTCAATTGAACTGGCGCAATATGGCTCATCGAATGTTGGAAAAATGAAAACCGCGTACCGTCAGGGATTAAAAAATCGTTATGGCAGTATGATGCAGGTAATCGCCGGTGTGCATTATAATTTTTCATTGCCTGAGGCTTTTTGGGGAGCCTGGGCTGAGGCGCAGCAATCCCCGCTAAGTGGAAAAGAAGCACAGTCTGCCGGTTATATGGGGCTTATTCGAAATTATCTGCGCTTTGGCTGGGTGATCCCTTACCTGTTTGGTGCATCGCCTGCGCTGTGTAAATCATTTTTACAGGGTAAAAAAACTGCCTTTGACTTTGCTGAAACGGGTAAAGGCACCGTTTATTTACCCTATGCCACCTCGCTGCGTATGAGTGACTTAGGGTATACAAATAGTGCTCAATCTGCGCTTAAGGTTTGTTATAACAGCCTGGATAATTACCTAAGCTCAGTGCGAACCGCTTTACATCAGAAAACGCCTCAATTTACCCGGTTAGGCATTAAAGAAAATAATCAATATGTCCAATTAAACGATAATATATTACAAATCGAGAATGAACTGTATGCCTCAATTCGCGCAAAGCGCGTACAGGAAAGAGGTGAGACCCCCTCACAGGCATTGAATGCGCGAGGAATTGAGTATATTGAAATTCGTTCCTTAGATGTTAATCCGTTTTCCAAGGTGGGTATAACAGAAGAGCAGGTTAACTTTTTAGATCTGTTTCTTACCTGGTGTGCAATAATCCCCTCAGAAGATATTTCCCATGCGCAATCACAGCACTTTTCAGCTAACTTAAATAAAGTGGTCACTCAGGGACGTTTGCCGGATCTGATGCTGGAAATTGACGGCACAGAGCAAAATGTGGCGCAGTGGGGAGAGTGGATAACTGGACAGTTAAAAGAGTTAGCGGTTGTAATGGATAATAAAAGTGTTTCACAGCGTTATCAGAATGCTATCGGTCATATTGCACCACGTTTTGCCTCTCCCGAACTCACCAGTTCGGCGCGGATTTTAAAGATAATCAAGGACAGCTATTCAGATAATGGCCCACTGGCTTTGAGTCTATCGAAAACTTATAAAAAAGAGTTGGTAGAACAGGGGTATCAACTTTGGTCTGATGCTTTTTTTGAAAATGAAAAAATTATTTCTATTCAGAAACAGCAGCATATCGAAGAAAGTGACGTGCTTAATTTTGACGCATATCTGCAGCAATATTTCTTGAATGCAGAAAAAAAATAAGCCGCTACCCAGGTAATTTGGGTATTAAAGCCTCCACGGAGGCTTTATTTTTACCCGTTTGGGGGGATTAGCCCTATAGGATGGCTTGTCCGCACTTCCCGCTGTTTAAGCCATTTCGACAATCAACAGACTCGGACAGATGAGACTATGACGTTATAAAAATGTTATTATAATGATTAGTTAATGAAGACTGCTCTTTTGGGGATAAGCTAAATGAAGATAAAAAAAACAGTAAGCTATCTTATTGGCTCCTTAATATTAACTTCTTGTGCCACCCCTCCTCCGAAAAATCCTGATAATATTTGCGCTATTTTTACGGAAAATAGAAGCTGGTATTATGCTTCTAAAGAGATGAATGAAAAATGGGGAACCCCGATCCATGTGCCCATTGCGATGATGTATCAGGAGAGTGGTTTCAAACATAATGCGGCCCCCCCGATGCAGTATTTCTGGTTCATTCCTGTCGGCAGAGCAAGTGATGCCTATGGCTATGCTCAAGCCAAAACCATGACCTGGAATGATTATCAGCGTGAAACCGGTAATAACTGGTCCAGCCGTGATGACTTTGCTGACGCAATTGATTTTATGGGATGGTTCACTTATAAAACCCATAAAATAAACGGTGTCTCCAAATGGGATGCTTACGGGCAGTACCTGAATTATCACGAGGGCTGGGGGGGATACCGGAGAAAGAGCTACAACAATAAATCCTGGCTAATTAAAGTCTCCCGGCGAGTTGAGCAACGCTCTAAAAAATATGTAACGCAGCTGCGGGGGTGCCAGGATGATTTAGATGCTGGTTGGTTGTGGCGATTATTTTTCGCCTGAACAGGCTATCTTTCCGCTTAATATGTTGTCAGGTATACCTGTAGAGCAATGAAAGCAACACGCGTGTTCTGCAGAAGATAAAAGTAGTTTTTATACCCAAGCCCGTTGAATCTGTATCTGCAATGAGCTTGGCTATAATAACAACCAATAGCAACGATAAACGATCTTAATTATTACTCGAAGAAAGGAACAAACATGCCATTATTAGACAGTTTTACCGTCGATCATACTATTATGCAGGCGCCTGCTGTACGCATTGCCAAAAAAATGCAGACCCCGGGTAAAGATACCATCACTGTTTTTGATTTGCGTTTTACTGCGCCTAACAAAGATATTTTGTCAGAAAAGGGAATTCATACGCTTGAGCATCTTTTCGCCGGGTTTATGCGTGACCATTTGAATTCAGATCAGGTTGAAATTATTGATATCTCTCCAATGGGCTGCCGTACAGGCTTTTATATGAGCTTAATAGGCGCGCCTACTGAATCTCAGGTCGGAGAT
The DNA here is from genome assembly GCF_041586535.1 of Psychromonas sp. Classification (GTDB taxonomy): domain Bacteria; phylum Pseudomonadota; class Gammaproteobacteria; order Enterobacterales; family Psychromonadaceae; genus Psychromonas. The sequence goes on from NZ_JBFGZY010000022.1 coordinate 24,874, forward strand.
GCGTGGATAGCTGCAATGCATGACGTGTTAGCGGTAAAATCACAAAATGATATTCCCGAATTAAATGAATATCAGTGTGGTACTTATCAAATGCACTCTCTGAGCGAAGCCAAAGAGATTGCGCAGGCGATCATCAATGCCGGTATAGGTATCAATAAAAATGAAAATATCGCATTAAGTGAAGAGCGTTTGAAACAGCTGTAAGGTATCAGCCGTCAGACGACGGCTCGTATCTCGAAAATGCACGACTACTTAGCTAAACTCTTTATACAGGTGGGGCATCACCTTAACCAGCTTCACCATGTTATTTTCCACCTCTAAGATTTCCATCGGGTAACCGCAGATTCGCGCACTGATGCTGCCTTTGGGGATCTCTTCCAGGTGTTCTAAAATCAAGCCGTTCAGAGTGCGGGGGCCGTCCGTTGGTAACTTCCAGCCCATCTCTTTATTGATATCGCGAATGCCCAGGCTACCTTCAATAATAAAAGAGTTATCTTTTTGTTTGTAAATTTCCTGCGAACTATGCGGCTCCTGAGTCGTCGTAAAGTCACCGACAATCTCTTCTAAAATATCCGCCAGTGTGACTAATCCCTGGATATCCCCATATTCATCCACGACCAAACCGATACGTTCCTTGTTATGCTGGAATTTAATAAGTTGTGTATTTAAGGGGGTGCCTTCCGGAATAAAATATAAACTTCTTACGCTGCGCAACAGGGTCGTTTTGTTAAAGTCTTCTTTTAATAATATAAGCAGGGAATCCCGGGCATGCACAAAACCTATCGCATCATCAATGGTATCCCGGTATAAAAGGGTCATAGTATGGGTGCGATGCTGTAACTGTTTGAGAATGGTTTCCCAATCCTGATTAATGTCGATTGCTGCTATTTCATTACGCGGGATCATTATTTCATCAACAGTGACCTGCTCCAGCTCGAGAATACTGAGCAGCATCTGCTGGTGATGTTCAGGAATCATGGTGCCTGCTTCATTGACGACTGAGCGTAATTCATCACTGTTTAGGGCCTGATCATCCTGGTGGTTGACGTTTACCCCGAAGATGCGCAGGAGGGTATTGGAAATCCCATTGATTAACCACACCAGAGGGCTGAGAAACTTCTGCAGCGGGCGTAATATAAACGAACTTGGAAAAGCAATTTTTTCTGGATAAAGAACGGCGAGCGTTTTTGGCGTAATTTCAGCAAAAATCAAAATAACTAATGTAAGAACACCGGTTGCGATGGCAATACCTGCATCACCAAATAAACGCTGACCGACGATTGTCGCGATAGCTGACGCTAAAATATTAACTAAATTGTTACCGATTAGGATCAGACCGATAAGCTTGTCGGGCTCGCTAAGTAATTTTTCAACGCGTATTGCCACTTTATTTTTGTCTCTTGCAAGGTGCCGTAAACGGTAGCGGTTTAACGACATCATGCTTGTTTCTGAGCTGGAAAAATAAGCAGAAATAATAATTAAAACTACAAGTGTGATCAGTAATCCACTAGTGGGTATGACGTCCAAAAGTCCTCTCTTTGTACTTTATAAAAAATTAACGGGTGTTATGCCAATCAGACTAATTATCTGATCATTTATGCTTGTTAAAATAAATGCTAGCTAGACATAAAACTACGTTTTAGTCTTTGTTATTGATTTTGCAATTAGAACAACTAGTTACTGCAATCAATGCCTTGCTTTCATTTGTTTTTCCTGACGCCTAAACAGATCATTTAATTAATCCAATTGGTATTAAGTATCGGATAGTAGCGAAAAAATGATAATAAAACAAAAGCGATTATTTTAATGCTGTAAAAAGTTTTTCAGTAGCGATTTTATGATTCACTCAGCAGCTCTGATTTTGTCCGTTAAGCAGACCTGAACAGGGTGATAAAATAGTTTATCGAGTACCCGCTCAGTTTTGAGTGCTGGTCAGTGTAAAGCCTATTTTATGGTTTAGTTCAATATTATTTCCCGGACAAAGCGACTGCCAAAATAAGCCAGGGTTAACAATGAAGAGCCGACAATGGTGACATAAACAATCGGCCGTCCCCGCCAGCCTTTTGTATAATGTCCCCATAACAGAGTTGCATAAATGATCCAGGCACTTATAGACAGGAAAGCTTTATGCGCTTTACCCTGTACAAACATATCCTCTAAGAAAAAAAAGCCCGTCAAAAGGGTGCAGCTTAATAAAATAAAACCAATCAAAACAAACTGAAAGAGACTTTTTTCCATGGTCATTAAAGGCGGCAGATTGATTTGGGTCAGCGGGCGTTTATGATTTTTTAAGCGGTAGTCAAGGTATGCAAGTTGCAGGGCAAAAAGACTGGCAATGGTTAGTACTGAGTAAGCTAACAGAGCAAAGATAATATGCGAGCCGATTGCCGGCTGTTTCTCTAAATGAGTGATGTAATGACTTGGCAGATAGACAACGGCAATAAAGTTGAGCACATTAAAAGCGCACACAACGGGTAATAACACCCCGGTATTCAAGCGTTTGCTCACTGAAAGTGATAATGCTGCGATCACAAAACCAATCAGAGAGACCACATTTAACATGGGCAGGTTTTGCCCGTCGATTAAAAAGATGTGTTGATATAACCACAGCGCGTGCGTGACCAGTGCAATAATTGAACAGCCGATAAACCAGTAATAAAGAGGCTTTGCCTGATTAAACAGTATATTGACTGCCAAGCTGCCACTTAACATGTAAAAAATAGTCGCAATAAGTGCCAAGTTATCCATATCAATCCACTTTTGTTATTTATATATACCCATGATACTTCAAGATACAAAGCATTTTGAAGTAACATGGGTATAAATATGATTATACGCTCAGCTTTATCCTTAAAATAGTTAAAATATCTTCTTTATTAACTGCTTGAAAGAACAATGGCAAAAAACTGTTGACGGATCAACCGAGTTGAGTGGAATTCAGAAGTATAGCGAAGATTTTATGGCGCGAAGCCGATGACGGCGTTTTTATCGGTTATAAATAGCGTGACTTAATCAATGAGAGTTACCTCCTGTTTCCTGCTTGAATGCTATTTACCGATATATATTCAGGTAGTATGGGTATCAATAATTGCGTATAATAAACTTTAATTTTAGCAACGAGATCCGAGTATGTTTGAGAATTTAACTGATCGACTGTCGAAAACCCTGAAAAATATCAGTGGTAAAGGGCGCTTAAGCGAAGACAATATTAAAGATACCTTACGTGAAGTACGGATGGCTTTATTGGAAGCGGATGTAGCGTTACCCGTCGTTCGTGATTTTATAAAATCCATCAAGGAGCGTGCCGTTGGTCAGGAAGTTGCTAAAAGTTTAAGCCCCGGCCAGGCCTTTATTAAAATAGTTCAAAACGAACTTGAACTGGCAATGGGGGAAGTTAATGAGTCATTAAATCTTGCCACTCAACCTCCGGCAATTTTGCTAATGGCTGGTTTACAAGGTGCGGGTAAAACCACCTCGGTTGCAAAACTTGCCCGCCTGTTAAAAACCCGTGATAAAAAAAGCGTGTTGGTGGTCAGTGCCGATATATATCGCCCGGCAGCGATTAAACAGCTGGAAACGCTTGCCGGAGAAGTAGACGTCGAGTTCTTCCCGAGTGATATTACCCAAAAGCCTATTGATATTGCCAATGCGGCGATCAAACACGCTAAAAAGAAATTTATTGATGTTGTGATTGTCGATACAGCAGGTCGTCTGCACGTCGATAACGAAATGATGGAAGAGATTAAAGATCTCCATCGCGCCATTAAACCTGTCGAAACGCTCTTTGTGGTTGACGCCATGACCGGTCAGGATGCCGCTAACACGGCTAAATCCTTCAATGAAGCATTACCCTTAACCGGTGTTATATTGACTAAAGCCGATGGTGATGCACGTGGTGGCGCCGCGCTTTCTATCCGTCATATTACCGGTAAGCCGATTAAATTTATCGGTATGGGCGAAAAAATTGATGCTTTAGACCCTTTCCATCCCGAGCGTATTGCTTCGCGAATTTTAGGAATGGGTGATGTTCTTTCATTAATTGAAGAACTTGAAAGCAAAGTCGACAAAGAAAAAGCGGCCAAACTGGCCAATAAAGTAAAAACGGGCAAAGGCTTTGATTTAGAAGATTTCCGTGAGCAGCTGATCCAGATGAAAAGTATGGGCGGCATGATGGGGATGATGGATAAATTACCCGGTATGGGGCAAGTGCCTGACGCAGTTAAAAATCAGGTTAATGATAAAAGCACCGCGCAAATGGAAGCGATCATTAATTCCATGACTAAAAAAGAGCGTGCCAAACCAGAAATTATTAAAGGTGGTCGTAAACGCCGTATCGCAGCGGGCTCCGGGACACAAATTCAAGATGTTAATAAGCTGTTGAAACAATTTACGCAGATGCAGAAAATGATGAAAAAAATGTCCGGTAAAGGCGGTATGCGTAAAATGATGAGCGGTATGAAAGGGATGCTGCCACCGGGTATGGGTGGAATGGGGGGCATGGGAATGCCGCCTGGACTGGGCAATTTCAGGAAAAAATAACCCTTCCAATATATTTTTTATAAGCGCTTAAATAAGCCCGCATGGAGTGTTTTTGGACTCTGTTTGGGCTTTTTTAGTCTCTAAAATAGTGAGTTCAGAGGCTAAAATGCAGCAAAAGTGTGATTTTTATTGTTCTTTTGCCTGAGAAGAGTATAATTTTGCGGCTTTCTACAAAAGCAGGCGGTCAGCATTTTCTGACCAAATACGTTTAACAATAAACAGAGGACGATATGGTAACTATTCGTTTAGCTCGTGGTGGCGCAAAAAAACGCCCATTCTACCAAGTAGTAGTAACAGATAGCCGTAATGCACGTGACGGCCGTTTCCTTGAGAAAGTAGGTTTCTTTAACCCTACAGCACAAGGTCAAGCAGAAAAATTACGTTTAGACACAGATCGTATCAACCATTGGGTTGGTCTTGGCGCACAGCTAAGTGATCGTGTTGCTAAATTAGTAAAAGACAACGCAGTAGTAGCTGCTTAATTGCAGTTAGGTGAGGAGAGCCCGATGAACGATAAAGCACAGCCAATTGTAATCGGTAAGTTTGGTGCGGTTTACGGCATCAAAGGCTGGTTGAAAATCCACTCCTACACCGACGACCCTGAAAGTATTTTTGAATACAAGCCGTTGTTAATGAAATCAAAAGGGCAGTTCCAGCAGGTTGATATAACCGATTGGAAGCGTCACGGTAATGGTTTTGTTGCAAAAATAGTGGGATTTGACGTTAGAGAAGACGCACAGGCCTTAGTTGGTTTAGAGCTCTTCGTTGACCCAGGTCAACTTCCTGAATTGGAAGATAATTTCTACTGGCGTGATTTAGTCGGGTGTCAGGTTAAAACTGACAAAGGTTACGATCTAGGTGTAGTCACCGATATGATGGAAACAGGCTCTAATGATGTGCTTGTTGTAAAAGCCAACTCGAACGATGCTTTTGGACAAAAAGAACGGTTAATTCCGTTTATCGATAAGCAAGTAATTTCTAATGTAGATATTACCGGCAAATTAATTCAAGTTAATTGGGAACCTGATTTCTGAATACCCTGGGAGAAAAGTGATGTGGATAGGGGTTGTAAGCCTCTTCCCGGAGATGTTCCGGGCCATTAGCGAAAATGGGGTAACAGGTCGGGCGATTAGAAATAATCTGCTCTCTATCCAGTGTTGGAATCCGCGTGATTTCACCTTGGATAAACATAGAACGGTCGATGATCGTCCCTATGGTGGCGGGCCTGGTATGCTGATGATGGTGCAGCCTTTACGGGATGCAATCTTAGCGGCTAAACAGGCGGCGCGGGAAGCAGGGCATGAGGCCAAGGTTATTTATCTTTCTCCTCAGGGACAACGTTTAGACCATAGTGGCGCACACTCTTTATCAAGCTCAAAGGCTTTGATATTGGTAGCCGGGCGTTATGAAGGTGTAGATGAGCGTATCATTGAAAGCCTGGTTGATCAGGAATGGTCAGTGGGTGATTATGTGTTAAGTGGTGGTGAGCTGCCGGCTATGATTTTAATTGATGCTGTGGTGCGTTTTGTACCCGGTGTATTAGGTCATGTGTTATCAGCAGAGCAGGATTCCTTCGCGGATGGTTTGCTTGATTGCCCGCACTATACGCGTCCTGAAGTGTTAGATGGAAAACAAGTGCCAAGTGTATTATTGAGCGGTGATCATGAAAAAATTCGTCTCTGGCGATTAAAACAATCACTGCAGCGCACGAAACAAAGAAGGCCCGATTTATTAAATAATCTAGCTCTGACTGACGAGCAAGCCAAGTTGCTTGCTGCTCTGGAAAGTGACTCCGACTGACCAGCGATGTTATCAGCTAACTAGGTAATATAGGTATTAAAATGAGCAATATTATACAAGCAATTGAAAAAGAACAAATGCGTACAGATATCCCTAAATTTTCACAGGGTGATACTGTTGTTGTACGTGTTCGCGTAAAAGAAGGTGAAAAAGAGCGTCTTCAGGCATTTGAAGGTGTTGTTATCGCTAAGCGTAACCGTGGTTTACATTCATCTTTCACAGTTCGTAAAATTTCGAGCGGTGAAGGTGTTGAGCGTGTATTCCAAACTCACAGCCCACTTGTAGGAAGCGTTGAAGTTAAACGTCGCGGTCTGGTTCGCCAAGCGAAACTTTACTACTTACGTGAACTTACTGGTAAAGCTGCTCGTATTAAAGAGAAGCTTGGTAAGTAATTTAAGTTGTTTAGATTGCCGGCAGAGAGCATCTTGATGCTGTTTGTTGATTATAAAAAGCTCGCAATTGCGGGCTTTTTTTCTATCTGAAGTAAACTCTGTCATGCTGAAGATTGTTTATCGTTATCTGCTAATCTTTATTGCCCTGGTCAGCATCCTGCTCGGCCTGTTAGGTATTTTTTTACCTGTTCTGCCTACCACTCCTTTTTTTATTCTTGCGCTTGCCTGTTTTGCCCGCAGTTCCACTTTTTTTCATCAAAAGCTATTAACCTGTCCCTATATTGGCGACGTCTTATCTGACTGGGAAAAAGAGAAAAAAATTACCAAAAAGCGAAAGAGACAGATCTATCTGACTATTGTTGCGTCTTTTAGCATTTCCATTGTGCTGTTACAGCAACGGCATCTATTGCAGTTATTACTGCTTGTTATTATGCTTATCCTGCTGTTTTTTATTCGCCGTATCGATGAAAAATGATTCCCGGTCTAATCATTTAATGACAGGTGTTTATCTTCGATGCACGGATTAAACACCGGCAGTGTGATAATAAAGCGGGTAAATTTATCCGCTTCCGATTCAATTTCGATAGTGCCGTTATGACGTTTGATAATCTGCGCGCAGATAGTCAGACCAATGCCTAAACCAAAGTTTCCTTCCCGTTTGGTGGTGTAATTGAGTTCAAATATTTTATCTCTGATTTGTGCCGGTATACCGGGGCCGTTATCCTCGATAATGATCTGTACACTGGGTGTATCCTGATAGGGCAGGTTCAATGTTGATATCTTTATAACCCCGCTTTCTCCGGTCGCATCAATGGCATTGGAGATGATATTGGTCCAAACCTGCTCTAATTCAATCGGGTGACACTCTATTTCAGGCAACTGCTGATACTCTTTAATCACGTTGTACTGTTTAAGTTTATTTTCAAAGATAATTAACGTTTCTTCTAAACCTTCATGGATATTAGATAGTTCAGATACCGGACTGTCTTGTCCTGCATAGTGTTTCAAACTTTTCACTAAATCGGCAATGCGCAGCGCGCAGGCGTTGCTATTGCGTAAAATTGTGCCGACTTGGAAAAACTTATCTAACAATAAAATGCTTTGTTGCAGATTGCGCTTATTTTCCAGGGGGATCTCTTTACTGTCTACATTCATATTGGCTAAATATTTAGCCAGTTTTTTATCTTTTACTGTGCTTAATAACTTATTACTTCTGGCGCGAATTTCAGAGGTTGATAGTGGTATTAAGGTTAACCCCTGCTGCAGGGTCTTTTGAGCAAGTAGAGAAAAAGGAGTGGTATCATTGTAATTAAGCAGGGTTAAGATAAGCTCTTTTAAGGAGTCTGAGCCGCGTAAGATTGCGGCAACAGGATTATTAAGCTCATGGGCAACGCCGGTGACCAGTTGCCCCAGCACCGCCATTTTTTCACTTTCAATAAGCTGCTGGTAGGCTGCATCTAAAGACTGCAGGGTCTCCTGCAGAGCTAGTTCTGTGGAGATGCTATGCTGTAAACGGCGGTTGAAATTACGCAGTAATAAATTGTTAAAAGGCGCCAAAAGCTCAGCGTTTGACTGCATAATTTGAGAAAATATAGCGTTATCAAACTTTAACACTTCTGTTGGCACTAGGGTAATACCAGTGCTGAAAGCGGGCTCCTCGGTTAAAAATGACATGCCGCCGACCATGGTACCGGCCTGCATAATGGTAATATCCTGGCTTTCTCCGTGGGCATTGCGTTTCTTAAGCAGTACTTCACCTTTAGTAATAAACCAGAGAAAGCGGTTTTTTTCACCTTCCCGGGTTAATATATGGTTTGCGCTATAATGGCGGCGAACCGTATGCTCATCCCCTTTTTCTAATACTTTATGCAGAGATTTGATCACTAAATTAGACAGCTCCGAGTCTGAATAAAGCGAATAATCAAGAAACTTTTCTTTAAAATCAGATGAATGGGATAGCTCTGGATTGCCCAGTAAACAGGTTGTATCGACAATGCTTTTTTTCTGAAAATGATTATTTTGCTGGTGCGCTATTTTATATCTGCTGATCTGTGTCTGCACAATGTAAGTGAGCCCTTGTGCCTGATAAGGCAGCGGCAGAAAATAATCAATCTGCCCCTGATTGATGTAATCGATAAGCTGCTCGATTCGGGGATTATCCGCATAAACTATTTTACGCATGCTACTGCATTTTGAGCTTCTAAGCAGGATGAGGGCATCTCCGTCCGTCAATGTTTGCGCGCACAGTATCAACGCTATATCCTGTTTGTTTTGCAGGATAAGCCTCTCTGCCTGGAATAAACTTGTCGCCTGCAGTGTGATTAAATGTGCGCTTAACGGCAGAAGATCCTGGATAATTTGCGCAAGGCGTTGTTGATTATTATCAACACACAACATGGTCAGCATAAGCAAAACTTCCCTGTTCAGATTTATGGTCAGTATATAATGAAAGAGATGAGAAATAAGCGCTTCAGAACCCATTTTATGTGTAACTACGTTGAAAATAGGCTTTTGTGCGGATTATGATAAAATTGCAGGATATATACCCATGTTACTTCAAAATGCTTTGTCAGGCACGAGCTTGGAAATCAGAGCAAGGCGCAACATGAGGTAATGGTTACTCCCTTTTCGATTGGTGCAACGCAGCACTGGTTTTCGAGCTCGCGCCCCGTAGGGCAAGGGAAATTGCACCAATCTGCTTTGTTATAAAATATCTCTGTAGAATAA
>NZ_JBFGZY010000023.1:0-32851 GCF_041586535.1 Psychromonas sp.
AATACGCTTTGGTGAACTGTTAGATAGGATTCATGCCGTTCGCGGAGACACTCCTTTTTCAGAGTGGGTTAAAGATGCTTGTGAACAAAAATTAAAAACCAAGTGATGTTAATGCTCCGCATTAAATGATTTTCATCACCGTCCTTTAGGGCGGTGTTTTTCATCAAAACTGATAAATTTGAGTAAATAATGAGTAATATTAAGTACCGATATGACCATATGCGATTATAGATCGCCTCAGACTAAGGTGATAAAGCCTAAGGGAGATAGAAAATGCACAATACAATTATTTGAGTTAGGTCAACTATTTTGACCGTTCGAAAAATAGAGTATTATGAGGTGTTCGTCTGGATGATTATTAAGAACTCAAAATGTAAAATGAATATCGATTAAAAATTATCGGCAGTATTTCTACTGCTGATGATTAGAATCTATGATAATAACTAACGAGAAAATAGACCGAGCGTATTTCTAAGTAACTTTCCTACCAGCATTTTATAACTACGCTTTAGCCGTTTAGGATCAAGTTGTGTTTTACTTATTCCTGAAAACTTTTTCCAGTCCTTAATGTCATATTCTAAAGCCAAATTTCCCCGATTATAAAACCGAGAAGTGACATCTAAACCTAAATTTTCTGGACTATCGGCAATAATATTATTGGCTAAAAATCGATTCCAAAAATCACAGCCTAACCCAGCATCATCATTACTTTTATTTTCAATAAATAATTCTTTATTAACTAAAGAAGAAAGCCAATTTAAGCAGAGAAACTGCTCTGTCGCAGGATAACGGCTTTTATAACCCGGAGTCGGATTAAAGAGTAAATGAGGGATCATTTTGTCAGGCCAAACCATTAACAAGTCTTCTGTTAAACCAAAATCAAAGAGATCACTTTTATGGAAATAGACTGGAGCACCGTAGTGCGATTGAATAAAGAAAGTGCTGCTTGTCACAATACGGCTTTGCAGAAATGAAAATTTATCTTCTCGAGGAGATTCACTATATTTCTCAAAAACACTAACAAACTCTCTACCTTTAAGTAAATTATCACTTCTAAGTTTAACCGCGTATTTTGTTGTTACTTTCTTTAGGCCTTGATGAGTGCTATGCAACTGCCGATTATTATTAAGTGTGATTATCTCACCGTTAACGGAAATATCATTACTACCCGGATCATCTAACTCTAATAGTAAGTCATAATCTAGACCATCTGTAACTTGGCCTTTCCAAGTTGCAATAATAATTTTTGATTGTGGAAAATAACGTCGAATACTATTAAGACACAAGGTAGTGATAGATTCAATTTGATCTCGCCCTTTGCCGCTTTGTACTGGACCTTGCACCACAAAAGTGATCTCACTATCTTTAATAATATTCTGCATCTCTTTTCACTCTGCTTTATATGACAAAAAATCATCATACTCTGCAGGGACGCCACAGAATATAACCTGATCTCGATCGATAAGGTGGTAATGCACCAAAGCCCCTTTAGCGATTAAAAGGTTATAAAGAGGTGCGACATACAACTCCCCTTTTTCCCATTCTGCTTGAGGCTTATTAAGGTACTCATTATAAATAGACAGATAATCGTTAATATCTGAGAAATGATATAAACCCGTACAGCATAAGTCAGAGATAGGGTTTTTCTCTGCGGTTTTGCAAACAAGCGTACTATTTTCATTCATAGGCTTAGCAAAAGACCAATTATCACCCGTTCCTTGAAACACTTCTAAATAACCGTCTCCCGACATTTCTGTTTCTGGAAACTGAAAGTCAGGCCGAAAAGTATCAATATTGAATATAGTAATCGCGCCTTGATATTCTAATCCCTGTAAACCTAATGCAACCGTCTCGGCCTGTCCTCGAGTATCTTCATTAAGGATTTTAATAATATAGTTTTGAATACCTAAACTTTTAGCTGATTTATCTACAAACTCAGCTGTTTGGTAAACATCACGTACAATAAACAGAAAGGTTTCTTTACTAAAATAATTTTTAAAACTATTCACAGCATGAGCAAATAAAGTCTCACCATGCGCTTTGAGCATATATTTAGGCTCAGTATAACCCGCTTTAAAAAAACGAGAGCTCAGACCTGCCATTGGGATAACAATCATTTTTCTAATCTCTTTAAAATTTGATAGATACGAAAAGCATTAGCAAATAATGCCTGTTGACGTTTAAGATCATCACTGTGCAGAGGCAACATAGACAAGAACAACTGAATCTGCATTGCATATACATTTAAGGCTGTTAAAGAAAACTGAGACTCGAGTAACTCAATAAAAAACTGTTGAGTTGCTTTATGCTGACGAACCCCAGATAGCTCAAATGTGATTTTTTCATTCTTTATTTCAACATCAAAATAGCCGGCTATTATCCAATCATACAAACCTAAGACTGAGTGGCTTAATTTTGCTAGATCATAACGGGTATCTCCATAAATAGTTAACTCATTATTGATGGTTATCCCTCGAGGATCGATGCTCTTAATTCGCCCGGCGCGAAAATCATAAAGAATATTACTAAAACAAAAATCACCATGCAGCACACTTGCGTTTTGCCTTTCTTTAGGTAAATGCAAAGCACTACTAGTTAGTAAGTCATTTAATGATGCTGGAGATGCATCATTAAAGATCCACTTTTTATCTAAAGTCAGTTTATTTTGCAAGCAGTATTCTTCTAGTCTTTGCTTGGTTTTATCACCAAATAATGTATTCAATTCATTGACAGGCTGATTACTTGGAGCACTGAATTTCATGCAGTCTTTAATGAATTCCAGGCAATGACTAAGGATTTTTTTCCAGATAATCGTTGGTAAATCTGCAAATACAAACAACTCATTCAGCGCTGTATGATGTAAATATTCAAGTCGGTAAGCAAAACTGTTTTTATGTTCACTACCGCCTAAAAATTGTGGTGTGTAACCACGCAGTCGCGCAGGTAAATGCTCAAACCAATTTGCTTCAGCCCGGATTTTTTGATCTTTACAGCTCGATTTTTCAATCCATTTATCGGTAATAACTAACTCATTGAAAGCACGCTGTGTAGTAAAACAAGCTTTTGATCGGTAGTAAGTATTTACATGGCCAAAATCAAGCCAACTGGACGTTTTTATCGCAGCTAAACCAATACCCAAATGATAACGATTCAGTCCATCTAAAAATTGCCAGTGTGTTTGCGTTATATACCTAATGAGCTGACGGGGCTGACTGAACTTAAAATAACCATTCACAACGCTATTTGTTTCTGGGTTTAAATGATTATCACTATTTTCTAACCAACGCGCATCATCATTGGTAACCACCGCCCAGTTATAACTATCTTGTACTTCCGAGATACCAATAATATCATCACCGCTAGGTAGCTCTGTAAACAGGGTATCACCAAATAAAATATGCATCGGTAAATCAAGACAGTGATCAGCTAGGTTCAACGAGGCAACTAACGATGCCCCCAAACTTAATTTATCGGGAGACTGTATAATAGTCACCGATTTATTTTCTAACCATCGTTTATCAATTAACGAAATTTCATAGGATTCAGGTATGGACAAGTAAACGGAAACGCCTTCAGGTGCCAATTCAACTTGATGCTGAAATAAACGACGATTGCCTAGCGGTAAAAAGCTAGGAGGAATTTTACCAAACTCAGATTCAAGCTCTTTTCCCACATAGGCTGCCGACATAATTAAGAACATTAACCTTCCTTTTCTAATAATTCATTTATTTCGGTAAGAGACATTGTTGCGAATTCTGACGGGCGAATAGCTTTATCATCAATATAAAAGCCTTCATTTCCACACCATGGTTTACCTACCAAAATTTCATCATAAGGCACTGAATGTTTATCTAACCACTGCGTAATAATCGGTAAAGTGTGAATATTGATTTTTCCGACATTACCTTCATAAGTACGCATATTTCGCGCTGTTGAGACAGTAATACTAAAACCTTGCGCTTTATATTCACGTAATCTCTCAATTACATCTTCTCTCGGTAATACATTTCTATAATCAGAGGTGTTGGCTTGAGTTATTGTTCCATCTAAATCGACAACTAATTTTTTCATTGATTCTCTCAAAGTTTAAGCAGTGTTTCATCATTATTTAGAATAGCCTTGACGCCTATCTTTACGATGAAAGAGATAACTTCTTGCTTTTACTCTATATCCTGTAGTTAAAAAATTATAAATATACGCTAAAGACCACTTTAATTTAAAACCTAAATTGACTTTAAGATCGATCTTGAAAGTTTTTTCATAGAGCCATTTCCAACGTTCAAAACTATAGAAGTAATATGGGGAATAATTTACTTCCTTCAATCTATCTGGCACTACCAAGCCTAGCAAATCACCATCAACAATAATAATATTATTAATCATGTACTGATATGACTTTTCAATATCTTGTTTTGTACCATATTCATCATGTAATTCAATATGCTCAAATTTATTTAATAATTTTAGCCATAATTCTTGCTCTACATGCAGTAGCCTATGAGGGTAATATTTATGTTGCATTTTATTTTTTATTTTCTCGTTAAATGAGTATGCTTCATAAAATCCAATATCCCATAATGTCAATAAATCGCTTGTTTCTCCAAATTGGAAAAAATCAGAAATGAAATAAGGAATACGCACCCCTTTAGCAAATTCTTTAGCAAAATAATTAGACGATACAATACGATTATTAAAAATAGAAAAACGTTTATCACGCGCTTCAAACATAAATAACCATTCCAGCAGGCTATTTTTTTCTAAATAATTATCTGTTCGCATTTTTACACAATATTTAGTTGTTACAGACTTTATTCCCTGAAATGTCGATAATATTTGTCGATTTATATTTACAAAATAAGGTTGGTTATTTTTATCAAATGCATCTATCGTAGTGCCGGGATCTGCAGTTAAAATACATTTATCAACAACTATTCCTGATAGTTGTGAATTTTCCCATGTAGAAAGTATTATTTGACTACCAGGAAATAATATTTTAATTTTTTGTATAGATAAGATAGTAATATCTTTAATTACAGGCCCTTGAAGAACAAATGTGATATCACTAGGCTTTACTTGTTTTTTCATTTGTTTTTTCCACTTGTTTTAATAAAAAGTTGTACACCGACAAAGCCACTTTTTCAATATCAATCGACTGCATATTTTCTTGACTCTTATCATTCGATTCTGGGATAAAAGCAATATGCCTCCCTCCACTATTTAAAGGCTTCCAACGTAATGGTGTGGCACTACGTTTAGCAGGAAAAAAACCGATAGTCGGCACATCAGCCGCCCCTGCAATATGTAGTGGCCCCGTTGAACCCGCAATGAACAGATCTGCGCAACTAATAGTTTGGCAAAAAGAGATCAGCCCTTTTGTCGATTGATAAAGATAACTGGGTACTGTTTGGTTCAACAATGCTTGCAATTGCCTTGCTTGCGCCTCTTCTCCTGGCCCTGCGGTTAATATAAAGCCTATACCAGTAACACGTTCATTTAATAAATTAATAAGTTGTGCATATTGCACTATTGATAAATTATTTGCGCTGCCACCACTACCTGCATGAATAAAACACAGTTTATTGACGGGGGCTGATAATTTTTCAAGAAGTGACGCTCTTATATCGTGTTTAACTTGCAAATCAACTCTTAAAAAAGGTGCAGCGATTTCAACTGGAGAGATACTCTTTGTTTGCAAAAAGTGGCGAATAAGATCAAGATTATATTCAGACTCGGGTTTTGCCGATTGAGAACGGCGCTGCTTTAAACGATCGGTAAAGAGAAACTGTGCCCATTTAGTCGCAGGAGCAAGACGATAAGGTATTTTGGCTTTACGCCCTAATTGTGCATTTCTGGTCGTCGAAAAAAGACAAATATAAGCATTATAATGTTCGTTTCTGATTTCATTAATTAGTCTAGTTTGTTGTGACTTATCAGCATCATCAACAATCACGTTATCAATCCATGGACATAGTTCAGCTAACGCTTTGGTGTAAGCAGGTACTAATGCGTCAATTTGAGCATCGGGCATTGAATTTTTTAACATAGCAAAACTTGGCCATGCCAACATGAAATCACCAATTTTATCATTCCGAACTACAAGCACTTTGAACATAACCAACAACCCCTTCGATCTTTTTTGAATTAATACAGTGACAGCTGATTTTACTGTAATTAATTATTTTTTGATATTAATGAATATCGGCAAGTAGTTGAGTTTAAATGCTATAACTTGCCTCGTTAAATAAGAGACTTTATATTTATTGTTTGTTAAAGTTCACTGAAATAACTATTAAAAGAGAAAATAATGAACGCATTAATATTTATCACTAACCGCTTAAGTAAAATTATTGGCAATATTTGCAAAATATTAGCGTACCCATTCCACATGATTTTCCCTAAAAAACGCTTTGCGATTCCGTTTTATTCCAAAGCAAAAATAACGACAAAAAAACAGAGCAAAATTCCTAGAATTATCTGGCAAACTAATTATTCCAATCGTTCAACACTGCCTGTTTATTTAAATTATCTGTTTAACCGTCTAATGTCTTTAAGTTATGAATATCGTTATGTTAGTACAGAAGAGCGCTTAGAATATATTAAAAATAATACCTCAGATGAAATCTATAATAACTACCGCCTATTGAATGATGGTGCAGCACAAGCTGATTTATGGCGACTTATTGTCCTGTACAATGAAGGTGGTGTTTATTTAGACATTGATGCAAACTTTGTCTGGCCATTAGGCTGCATTTTGAAAAAAGATGATCCGGCTGTTTATATAAAAATTAAGAACAATACCCATTACACCAATTATTTTTTAGCAACCGCACCTGATAACCCTGATTTCGCTGAAGCTATCGCACTGGTGGTAAAAAACATCCAACAACGAAGAACTGACATCGGTGTTTACGGCATGACCGGGCCGGGTGTTATTAATGAGGTTTTAAAAGGCAAAAATCCAATTACCCGCAGCCACCGAGAAACTTGTATTCAAGGTTCATTTACCAATGAACACTTTCAATACCTTGATAAACCTGGATCTAAATGGACACACAAAAAACCATCTAATCTTTTGAAAGGTAAAGATCATACAGAGCATTAATGCATAACTGACGTTAATACATCAAATAATCTTATATCCAATCTATTAAACCACGTCAAGGCATGAAAAATGAGAAGTGAAGGTTGCACGTACGGTTCTTAGGAGCGGCACCTAGGGCGCCATATAGTTTAAAAAAACAGCACCGGCGAGAGCCCAAATGGTCGCAGGTAAGGCAAATTTTTGAAGATCTAGTGGGCCTAAATCGAAAAAATTTAACGCAACATGCGACCATTTGGGCCTTGCCTGAACGATTTTTAGTCAGCTCTGGCGTTCGTTTTGTAAACTATATGGTGCTCTACTATCCGCCCCTTCAGATCTCACCGCCGGCCACTGACGCCCTTACCATTCGGATGACCTTCCCCCCGGTCGGGCCGATACTGTTTTCTTGCAAGCAATCAGGCTTGCTGGCTTCGCCGAGCAAACAAAACACCTACGAGATCAGAGTAAAAACTTCTTTTCATTCATATAGTTATAGCGGATAATATTCTTAAGCGTTATTTAGCCTTAAAAAAATCACCACAACAGCAAATAAAGAAAGCATAAAACTTCTCAGATGCTTTTTAACGCCGAACATTGAGGTTGAAATTTTTTAGTATGGTTTCCATGGGCAGGTTTCTGTGTTGATTTGATGTCAGAAAACCTATTTTCACAATTCCAGTCCATAGTTCCTATCTCACGTTTTCCAAAACTGCCCGACGTATTGATTACAGAGGGATTCAAAATTTAAAATCAATAAGCAATTTAGAGTAAATAATGAGTAATATCAATTACAGAGCAGATATAGATGGTTTAAGAGCATTCGCAGTTTTAGTCGTTATCATTTTCCATATGAATGAAGATTGGATACCGGGTGGTTTTCTTGGTGTAGACCTGTTTTTTGTTATCTCGGGTTATATAATTACATCAGTCATATATCCGCAGATAATTGCAAATACTTTCTCATTTAACCTTTTTTATGTAAAACGTATCAAGCGTATTCTTCCTTTATTTTATTTGGTTTCCTTTACTAGCTTCATCTGTGCTTATCTGCTCTATACGCCTAATGATTTTGTTAGCTTTGCTGATAGTTTACGTTATGCCAGCAGTTTTATTGCTAACATCTATTTTGAAAAGCAATCAGGTTACTTTGCTCCAACTTCAGAAACGTTACCATTATTGCATACATGGTCTTTATCTATCGAAGAGCAGTTTTATTTTATCTGGCCTGCAATGCTTATTTTAGCCGCAAAATACATACCTAAACGTTTGTTTGTTAGTTTAATAGCGGCTACTTTGATAAGCTTGGTTGTCTACTCAGAATATTTATCTCATAAAATACCAGAAGCAGGCTACTACTTTATCCAAAGCCGTGGGTTTGAGCTTTTAACCGGCGCTCTGCTGGCAATTCTATTCTTCTATAAAAGAGAGAAAAATATTTCTTTTAAGCCTTCAGTTTATCAATTGAGTGGTTTGACTGGTGTTGCCATTATCATTTTTTTCACTATTTATCTTAATGGGAATAGTGTATTTCCTGGTTTTAATGCTTTTATTGTATCTGCTGCGACCGCCGCGATTATCCTGTCCGGTGAATCCAAGGCAACCTTCACTTCACGATTTTTAAGCCATTTTACTTTTGTTCTCCTGGGTCGCTTATCATATTCTCTATACTTATGGCATTGGCCTGTACTGGCTTTTTACCGTTATAGCTCGAATTCATTTACGATCAGAGATGCACTCATTTGCAGCTTCATAACGCTCGTTCTTTCTATTCTTTCATGGCGCCTATTTGAAAACCCACTACGCTTTATCCGTTTAAAAAAACGCTGGGTATACCTTTTTTACTTTTTTCTTCCAATTACAATTTCCGTTGTTGTTGCAAAAAGTATAGCCAAGCATGATGGCTACCCACAGCGTTTTTCCAATGAAGCCCTCACCCTTTACCAATACTCAAACATGACTTTTGACCATGAAAAACTAAGCCAGCCACAAATTGATGCATACCCACCATTTGAGCCATTTCTGATCGGGGATGCCTCTCCGGCTAACAAGACCCAGATAAAAACCTTTATCTGGGGGGATTCTCACGCAGGACATTTTAGAAGTTATGTTGATGAACTGGGAAACCAATTTGGCTTCTCATCACTTTTTGGAGGCCTGGGTGGGTGCCCTCCACTATTAGGCACAGATCTTATCAAGCACGGAAAGCCGGAAACGCCCTGTAGTCAACACAATGATCAACTATCAGGTGTAATTAAAAATTCCGGTGCCTCTATTGTATTTTTAGCGGGGCGATGGGCCATGTACACAGAAACAACACGTGCACAAGGCGAGAAAGGCAGTAGAGTATTCTTAGGTGATGCGTCAGATTATTCTGAAAGCAGAGAAAATAGTCGTCGAGCACTGAAAGAAGGACTAGAGAGAACAATCACTTTTCTTATAAAAAATGGGGTTACACCTGTATTATTTGGGCAGACACCATCTTACCCATTTAAACCAAGTAATTGCTGGGTAAAAAAAGCCTCCTACCTCTGGCTGGTAGATACTAACTGTGATATTGAAGAGCAGGATATGGCTTCAAGGCAGGGGTTTGCCAATCACTTACTCAAAGAGGTTGCTGCAAAATACCCGGAGGTAATACTTATCCCCATCACTGATGAGCTTTGTAGAAATGGCAAATGTGTCAGTAAAATTAATGGGATTCCACTCTACCACGATAACAATCACCTGAACTCTGAAGGAGCCAGAGAAATTTATCGAATAAGCTTGAAAGAAAATAAATTGCACCTGTTGATTGATAGGTTAAAACTTATATAACCTAACGCCATGCGCGACTTTTAAACAATAATAAGATGTTCAAGTTGCAATGGGTTATTTTTAAGTTTAAGTAAGGTATTAGCAAGCACGCTTAATCCATGCGCTAATACCTTGCGACTTACAATGAATATCTGGCCCAAAGAATTGGAAATAAATTCGGAAAGCGCTTTTTTACGCCATTCCCTTATTGATAAAAATTTTTATACCATCGGACAAACTCCGCCACACCCTGTTTTACGCTCATTTCCGGTTGGTAAGCAATCGCTTCAAAGAGATCTTTGGTATCTGCAAAGGTTTGGTAAACATCACCCGCCTGCATTGGCATAAAGTTTTTCTTCACTTCAGTTCCCAAGGCATCTTCTAATGCATCGATAAAATCAAGCAGTTTGACCGGACTGCCATTACCAATATTGTAGATAGAATAAGGTGCGGAGCTTGTGGCGGGCGTGCCAGTCTCTGGTGACCAGTTTTTGTTTTTTGCCGGAATAACATCTTGAATACGTATCACGCCCTCAACAATATCATCAATATAGGTAAAATCACGACGCATATCACCGTGGTTATAAACATCAATCGCCTCACCATTAATAATTTTCTGAGTGAACTTGAATAACGCCATATCAGGGCGTCCCCATGGCCCGTACACTGTAAAAAAGCGTAAACCCGTAGTTGGTAAATCATAGAGATGAGAATAAGTATGAGCCATTAATTCATTAGACTTTTTAGTAGCGGCATACAAAGAGATAGGATGGTCAACCGCATCACTTGTAGAAAATGGCACTTTGCTGTTTAAGCCGTAAACAGAGCTGGATGAGGCATAAACGAGGTGACTCACTTTTGTATGACGGCAGCCCTCTAAAATATTCAGATGTCCGATTAAATTGCTATCCGCATAGGCTAAGGGGTTATCAATGGAATAACGCACTCCCGCCTGTGCTGCCAGATGAATAACACGGTCAAATTGCTGAGTTTCAAACAATGCAGGCATTGTCTGACGATCTGCCAAGTCCATTTTGATAAAGGTAAACAAAGGATGAGCAATTCTATTTAAACGCGCCTCTTTTAGTGCGGTATCATAATAATCATTGATATTATCGATCCCGATAACCTGATGGCCAACAGCTGTTAATCGCTCAACAACCGCACTGCCGATGAAGCCTGCCGCACCTGTAACTAGATATTTCATAATAACTTACCTGTCCTTTGATCACGTCCCAAAAACAGAGTATAGATCCTATTTCCAACATCTAAAAGACAGAAGCAGCAATTAACCTGCACAGTGTTATTCAGATCAAAAAAATCCCCAACCTGTAAACAGAGATGGGGATTTTTTAACAGCCAGCTATTAACAATCAGGCTGCTTGTGTTTTTATGCGGAGCAGTTTTTAACTATTTCCAGGCTTTCCAAGCGTTAATCAGACCATTAGTAGAGCAATCATGGGTTGTTACCGTCTGATTACCAGCTAACTCAGGTAAGATTTGACCGGCAAGTTGCTTGCCTAATTCAACGCCCCACTGGTCAAAGCTGAAGATGTTCCAAATCACGCCCTGAACAAAGATTTTTTGCTCATACATAGCGACCAGCTGACCTAATGTTTTCGGTGTAATTTTCTTAACCAAAATGGAGTTTGTTGGTTTGTTACCAGTAAATACTTTAAAAGGTACTAAGTCAGCCACTTCTTCTGCTGTTTTACCAGCAGCACTAAACTCTGCTTCAACCTGCTCTTTGCTTTTACCAAATGCTAATGCTTCTGTTTGCGCAAAGAAGTTAGAAAGCAGCTTAGGATGATGATCGCCCGCCGGATTATGGCTTACAGCCGGAGCAATGAAATCACATGGAATCAGTTTTGTGCCCTGGTGAATCAGCTGGTAGAAAGCATGTTGCCCGTTTGTACCCGGCTCGCCCCAGATAATTGGACCCGTCTGGTAATCAACAGGCGCACCATTGCGATCCACACATTTACCATTTGATTCCATATTACCCTGCTGGAAGAAGGCAGGGAAACGATGCATATATTGATCGTAAGGCAGGATGGTTTCCGACTCTGCGCCATAGAAATTGTTATACCAAACACCGATCACCGCCAGGATAACCGGAATATTTTCTGCAAAATCAGTTTCTGCGAAATGCTTATCCATTTCATGCGCACCGGTAAGCAACTCTTCAAAGTTATCAAAGCCGATGGTTAAGGCGATTGATAAACCGATTGCCGACCACATTGAGTAACGGCCGCCAACCCAATCCCAGAATTCGAACATATTTTCAATATCGATACCAAACTCAGTCACCAGCTGGGCATTCGTTGATAATGCCGCAAAGTGTTTAGCAACATGCGCTTCATCCTGCGCGAAGTTTAAGAACCACTCGCGCGCACTATTGGCATTGGTCATGGTTTCTTGTGTGGTAAATGTTTTAGACGCCACTAAAAACAGCGTTGTTTCCGGATCAACTTTGGCTAAGGTTTCAACAATATGAGTGCCGTCAACATTAGATACAAAGTGACTTTCAATGCCTTCAACTTTATAAGGAGTCAGTGCTTCAGTGGCCATATAAGGACCAAGATCTGAACCGCCGATACCGATATTAACGATATCGGTGATACGTTTGCCGGTGTAACCTTTCCACTCACCGGAATGTACTTTTGCACAGAATTCTTTCATCTGCGCCAGCACTTTATTAACCTTTGGCATAACATCTTTGCCATCAACCATCACCGGTGTATTACTGCGGTTACGTAGCGCGCTATGCAATACTGCACGGCCTTCAGTCACATTGATTTTTTCACCGGAGAATTGCGCTTTAATTGCCCCCTGCAGATCAACTTGCTCAGCAAGTTCGATTAATTTTCCGAAGATTTCTTCAGTAATAAAGTTTTTAGAGAAATCGATTAATAGATCATCCTTAAACTGGCAGGAAAACTGCTTAAAACGATCCGGATTATTGGCAAAAAGTGCAGCTAACTCGATGTTTTGATTTTTATCAAATAGAGCCTGTAATTCAGACCATGCAGCGGTTTGCGTTGGGTTGATATTTTTTAGCATAGGTAATTTCCAAAAGTTATTGTTTAAAAAGCAAGAATCGGTTTATTTAACTATAAAAAGGTACTTCAAATACTGATATGAATCTATATTAAAGGTGCAATTTCAATTGGTAAACGTTATTTATAAAAAAAACAGCTGAAACAGCAACAAAACATCTACAAATCCTAATAATGACGAAATGCGCCAGGCAGTAACAATGGATAAGCTTATCATTAATCGTGCCTATATTATCTCTGCAGAAGAGAGACAATTCACAATAAAGATCCCATTTTTGACAAATTCAGGTATTATCTTTGCTCTGATTTTATATCTGGCCTAAGCCCGTTAGGCATAGATTTTATCACTCGATAAAGGGAACAGCATGAGCAGCAAAGCAGAAAATACCACTCACTTTGGCTTTAAAACCGTACAAGAAGATAAAAAAGCAGATCTCGTTGCCGATGTTTTTCATTCCGTAGCGGCTAAATACGATATTATGAACGATGTTTTATCCATGGGAATTCATCGTGTTTGGAAGCGCTTTACGGTTGACTGTTCGGGAGTGCGCAAAGGACAAAAAGTATTGGATCTGGCGGGAGGAACAGGTGATCTGACTGCTAAATTCTCCCGTATCGTAGGTCAGACAGGACAAGTGACCCTAGCCGATATTAACGATTCCATGCTTAAAGTGGGTCGCAGTAAGCTGCGCGACATGGGCATTGTTGGCAATGTCAGCTACGTTCAGGCGAACGCCGAAGAGCTACCTTTTCCTGACAACCATTTTGATTTAGTAACTATCGCATTTGGTTTGCGTAATGTTACCGATAAAGATAAAGCGCTCGCCTCTATTTTCCGGGTATTAAAACCCGGCGGGCGTTTATTGGTGCTGGAATTTTCCAAACCACTTTATAAACCTGTGAGCAAGTTTTATGATTTCTACTCCTTTAATATCCTGCCTAAACTGGGTAAGTTAATTGCTAACGACAGTGAAAGTTATCAGTATCTTGCAGAAAGTATTCGCATGCACCCTTGCCAAAATACCCTGAAAGAGATGATGGATAATGTAGGTTTTGAGGGCACGGAATACTTTAATCTCAGTGCCGGTATTGTTGCCCTGCATCGCGGTTATAAATATTAAATAAATGGTCGATGCAGATCACCAAGCGGCGTCAGGAAAGTGGCGCTGCCCTGCTTTTATTTGTTAACATCCGCTCTAAAAATAGAGAATATTATGCCCTTAGATAACCTGGTCTGCGGTTTGCTTGAAACCACTGTTAATAAATTACAGCAACTCGACTCAAGCGCACTACAAAGACGCAAGCAGCTTAACGGCACCGTTATCGGGGTGCTCTTAAAAGAACTGAATAAACCCCTCTATTTTGTTATCAGCACACAGCAGATTGATATTTTGTCGAAATATGAAGGGCAAACGGATTGTTTTATTCGTTTGAACCTCTCCGCCTTAAAAGAGCTGCAAAATAACCATCAACTAACCCATTTAATTAAAACAGAACAGCTCGAAGTCGAAGGTGATATCAACACCGTGCAACGCTTTGCATCTTTAATTACAGAGATGGATATTGACTGGGAGGAGCACCTCTCCTCCTACGTCGGCGATGTCCTGGCACATAAACTTTGTTATCAGCTCAAACAATGCCGCCAAAACCTCTCTTTGCGGATCAAAACAATTGAAAAACACAGCAGCGAATATATTACCGAAGAGCTGAAAATAGCCCCGGGAGCACTTGAGGTTATGTACTTTTGTGAGCAAGTCAACGATATCCAAAAGCAGACTGAGGCACTGGAAAAACGTATCCAATTACGTTTTCCCGATTATAAGCGCACCTAAATACAAAACCACGCGGAATATCCGATGATAAAAATAAAAGAACTGTCCCGCCTTTACCAGATCAATAAAACAGTTATTGAGTATGGACTGATTGAACTGCTGCCTAAAGAACATATTCCATTAACTTATCGTCTGATGCGCTGCGCACTGTTTTGGATCAAAAATCAACATCAGGGTAAAAACTTACCAGAAAGATTGCGCTTAAGTTTACAGTCCCTCGGGCCCATTTATATTAAACTCGGTCAGATGCTCTCCACCCGCCGCGATCTGTTACCGCCTATCTACGCAGACCAACTTGCCTACCTGCAAGATAATGTGCCACCCTTCTGCGGTGAACTGGCCATCCGGCAAATAGAAAAATCATTCGAACAACCGATAGATAGTATCTTTGATGATTTTGATAAAGTGGCCCTTGCTTCAGCCTCTATTGCCCAGGTACACACGGCGACTTTAAAAGAAGATGGCAGAGCGGTAGTGGTTAAGGTCACCCGGCCGGGTATTGAAAAAACCATCCAGGCAGATTTACAACTGATGAGGTGGTTGGCTTCTTTGATGCAGCGTTTTTTAAAAGAAGCGGAGCGTCTGCGTCCTGTTGAAGTGATCCGGGAATATGAAAAAACCATTATTGATGAATTAGATCTGATGCGTGAAGGGGCGAATACCATTCAGCTAAGGCGCAATTTTTTAAATTCCAAACTGCTTTATGTTCCTGAAATATATCCGGATTACTGCACTAAGAATGCATTGGTTATGGAAAGAATCTACGGTATTCCGGTATCCGATATTAATACCTTAAAAGCACAAAAAACAGATCTTAAATTACTGGCTGAACGGGGTGTCGAAACCTTTTTCACCCAGGTTTTCCGTGACAGTTTTTTTCATGCGGATATGCACCCGGGTAACGTTTTTGTTTCCTATGAGCACCCGGAAGATCCCCTTTGGATCGGCATCGATTGCGGTATCGTCGGGACGCTCAACCAAGAAGATAAACGTTACCTGGCTGAAAATTTTCTGGCCTTTTTCAATCGTGATTACCGTCAGGTTGCACAACTGCACGTAGATTCCGGTTGGGTACCGGCAGATACCCCCGTGGAAGAGTTTGAGTTTGCCATCCGCGCGGTATGCGAGCCTATTTTTGAAAAGCCACTTTCAGAAATATCCTTTGCCCAGGTGCTGATTAACTTATTTAATACAGCCCGCCGCTATAATATGAAAGTTCAACCGCAGCTGGTTTTATTGCAGAAAACACTGCTTTATGTGGAGGGTTTGGGGCGGCAGTTATACCCGCAGCTGGATCTTTGGGATACGGCAAAACCTTTTTTAGAAAACTGGATGAAAGAGCAGGTTAGCCCCAAGACATTAATCAAATCCATCCGCCAGAAAGCGCCTTTCTGGATTGAAAAGTTACCAGAATTGCCTGAGCTTATTTATTACAATTTATCGCAGGCTAAGACACAGCAGAAGCAACTGGCTTTATTGACTGAGTCTTTAAACAGGCAGCAGCAAAGTAATTATAAAGGTCATTTTTATATTGCCGCCGGGATCACCCTGAGCATCATCTCTGCTCTCGCTTACCTGCAGGAAGATCAAAATGTCGCATTGTTAGCGGGCATCCCGAGTATTTTTGCCTGGCTGCTTGCGTGGCGCCATAGCAATAGGGTATAAAGTTTGCTGTAAGCTATAAATCAAAATAACACATTCATGAGTATAAAAATAAGGAAAAAATATGGGCGGCATCAGTATTTGGCAGTTAGTTATCATCGCAGTGATCGTAGTATTACTTTTTGGCACAAAAAAATTACGCGGCATTGGTGGTGATTTAGGCGGCGCGATCAAAGGATTCAAAAAAGCATTAAAAGAAGATGAACAAAACCCTTCTGAGCAAGTTGAGGATAAAAATGAGAAATCATTAAAATCAGAGCAAAACTCGAGTGAAAAAATCGAGCCGGATACAAAAACGAAGAACAAAGAAAAAGATCAGGCTTAATCGTCAACTCAAAGGTGTAGGTTAGATGTTTGATATAGGTTTTTGGGAACTCGTTGTGATCTCGGTGATCGGCTTAGTGGTACTTGGGCCAGAACGTCTGCCCGGTGCGATCCGCAGTGTCATGCATTGGGTAACAACAGTGAAAGAGATGGCAAACTCGGTTAAAACAGAAGTGGCCCAGGAGTTAAAGCTGCACGAAATCAACGAGAATATGATCAAAGCAAGTAAAAAAGGATTAAGCGATCTCGATCCCGAACTAAAACAATCTATTGATCAGATGAAAGAAACCGCCGATCAACTGTCTCGCCCCTATAAAAAAGAGGTTGATGATATTAACCAATCCTTAAATGAAAAACCCGATGACAGTAAACAGCAGGAACAAAACATCACCGACAGCCAGAACAAGAATCACTTCACACAGGACAAAAAAGAATGAGTTCAAACCAGAATAATGAAGCAGGCAACCAGCATAGCTTGCCATTATTTAGCCACTTGATTGAACTTCGGGACCGTATATTACGTGTTGTTGCAATCGTTATGGTTGTTTTTTTAAGTCTGGTCTATTTTGCTAATGATATATATCAATACCTGGCGATCCCGCTAACCAGTCAACTTCCGGAAGGTGCGAGCATGATAGCGACGGGTGTGGCAACTCCTTTTTTCACGCCGATTAAGCTCACCATGGTATTATCTATTTTTATTGCTATTCCGGCGATTCTCTACCAGCTTTGGGCGTTTATTGCGCCGGGTTTATACAAACACGAACGCAAATTAATTGCTCCTCTGGTAATTAGCAGTGCATTGCTTTTTTATTTAGGCATGGCATTTTCATATTATGTGGTGTTTCCACTGGTGTTTTCCTTTTTTGCTAATACAGCACCGGAAGGTGTTACTATCGCAACCGATATCAGCAGTTATTTAGATTTTGTTTTAAAACTGTTTTTTGCATTTGGCTTAGCCTTTGAGATCCCTATTGCTACCTTAGTACTGTGCTGGACAGGCGCGACGACACCGGCAAAACTCAAACAAAAACGCCCTTATATTGTGGTTATTGCATTTGTAGTGGGTATGTTACTAACCCCACCGGACGTTATTTCACAAACATTACTGGCAATACCCATGCTGATTTTATTCGAGCTTGGGTTACTGTTTTCCCGCTTTTATGTACGCCCTGAAAATGATCCGGAAAATAGCGGGCAAGAGAGCTGATCTGCGATGATTGATATTGGCGTCAACCTGACGAATAAACGCTTTCACAAAGATATCCATGAGGTTATTGCTAACGCCAGACTGGCAGGTCTTTGCAATATGATCATCACCGGCACAAGCCTGTGTGAAAGTGAAGCAGCATTGCAGTTAGCACAAGATGCTCCTGATTTGTTATTTTCCACTGCAGGCATTCACCCCCATGATGCTAAAACATTTACTCACAGCAGCTTAAATCGGTTAAGAGAGCTGGCCAATAACCCGCAGGTTAAAGCAATCGGCGAGTGCGGCCTCGACTTTAACCGCAATTATTCAACGCCTGCTGAGCAGGAATATGCATTTGTCCAACAGCTGGAATTAGCCGTTGAATTACAATTACCGGTTTTTATGCATGAGCGCGATGCCAACCAACGCTTTATTGAACTGTTAAGACCTTATCGTACGCAACTGCCAAATGCTGTTCTGCACTGTTTTACCGGTGATCTTGCTGACCTGGAGCGCTGTCTGGAAGTTGATCTGCATATCGGCATTACCGGCTGGATTTGTGATGAACGCCGCGGTGCGCATTTGTTAGAGTTGGTGAAATTAATTCCCGATAATCGCCTGATGATTGAGACGGACTCCCCCTATTTATTACCTCGATCAATGCGCCCCAAACCCAAATCAAGCCGCAATGAACCCAAGTATCTACCCTATATCGCGCAAACCATTGCGCAGGCGCGTCAGCAAACTCTTGAGCAGTTTATACAACAAACTACGCAAACCACTCGGGCCTTTTTTAATATTGGCAAACAGCCCCTTTAACAGGATTTACCCATGACCATTTCTCAGCATTTCCCTGCGCGACGTTTGCGTCGTGTCCGTAAACATGATTTTTCCCGTCGTCTGGTTGCCGAAAACCAGCTTTCTGTTGACGATCTTATCTATCCGATGTTTATTATTGAAGGTGTAAATAAACGCGAGGCTATCGCTTCTATGCCCGGTATCGAACGCCTTTCAATCGATCTGTTAGTCGCGGAAGCGCAACAGTTAGTTGCTTTAGGCATCCCCGCAATTGCCCTGTTTCCGGTTACCCCTGCAGAAATAAAAACCGAGATGGCGGAAGAAGCTTATAACCCTGATGGTTTAGCGCAGCGTGCGGTAATAGCCGTCAAAGAAGCCTTTCCGAAACTAGGCGTAATCACTGATGTCGCACTGGATCCTTTTACGACCCACGGACAGGACGGTATTATTGATAAAAGCGGTTATGTCTTAAATGACATCACCACAGAAGTTCTGGTTAAACAGGCACTTTCCCATGCACAGGCCGGGGCTGATATTGTCGCACCGTCGGATATGATGGATGGCCGGATCGGTGCAATACGTTTGGCATTAGAAAATGCCGGCTATATTAATACCCAGATCATGGCCTACAGCGCCAAATACGCCTCAAACTACTATGGTCCGTTTCGCGATGCCGTCGGCAGTGCAGGCAATTTAAAAGGGGCGAATAAATCCACCTACCAGATGGATCCGGCCAACAGCGATGAAGCCATCCATGAGGTTGCTCTGGATATTCAGGAAGGTGCGGATATGGTGATGGTTAAACCGGGTATGCCGTATTTGGATATTGTCCGCCGGGTTAAAACAGAACTGCAGGTGCCGACCTTTGCTTACCAGGTAAGTGGCGAATATGCGATGCACAAAGCGGCCATAGACAATGGCTGGTTAAAAGAGCGGGAAACAGTTTTAGAGTCTTTATTGTGCTTTAAACGCGCCGGAGCAGACGGTATTCTCACCTATTTTGCTAAACAGGTCGCTATCTGGTTAAAAGAGAGCAGATAAAACTGGAGCAAGTTGTACTTGCTCCTTTGAATTATTTCTATCAGATGCCGCTTTTCACGCTCAGCAGCTGCTCAAGAGGCCAACGGGGTTTGGCCTGAATCGCGAGATCCTGAAAATGCCCCGCTTTTAAACGCTGCATTCCCGCATAGGCGATCATCGCCCCGTTATCGGTACAAAATTCATTGCGCGGATAAAAAACCTCTCCGCCGAGCGATTTCATTAACACCGCTAACTGGCTGCGCAGAGACTGGTTTGCGCTGACGCCGCCCGCCACTACCAAACGCTTTAATCCGGTTTGTTTCAAGGCGCGTTTACATTTGATGGCAACCGTATCAATTACCGCGTCCTGAAAGGCTAAGGCGATGTCCGCCTGAGTTTGCTGATCATTCCCCTCCTGAGCAATAGTATTTGCCGCGAATGTTTTTAGTCCGCTAAAACTAAAATCCAGCCCGGGTTTAGCAGTCATCGGTCTTGGAAAAACAAAACGTTCGGCAACTCCCTGCTCAGCTAATTTTGCCAGACGCGGCCCGCCGGGATAATCTAACCCAAGCAGTTTTGCCGTTTTATCAAAGGCTTCTCCTGCCGCATCGTCAATACTTTCACCTAATACTTTATATTCACCAATATTATCAACTTCAACCATCAGCGTATGGCCGCCAGATACCAGCAAGGCCAAAAACGGAAACTCCGGACGGTTTTCCTCCAGCATTGGCGCCAGCAGGTGCCCTTCCATATGGTGTACCGCAATGGCGGGGATATCCCACGCGTAAGCAAGGCTTCGTCCGATACAAGCGCCGACTAACAACGCCCCGACAAGGCCCGGTCCGGCGGTATAAGCAATACCATCAATATCCTCCTTGCTGCAGTTAGCCGCGGCTAGCGCTTCTTTAATCAGCGGAATGGTTTTACGTACATGATCCCGCGATGCCAGCTCAGGAACCACGCCACCATAATCAGCATGTAATCCAACCTGGCTGTATAACTGGTGCGATAGCAAACCGAGCTGATCATCATAAATGGCGATACCTGTTTCATCACATGAAGTTTCAATACCCAAAATACGCATATGACAAATGTTCCTTTCATAAAAGTGAATAAAGACTGTTGTTGAAAAATGTTAGGGTCTATTGACCATTCGCGTGCATTTTTGCAGCAATTTGTTCGCGCTTTATACAAGGCAGAGCCTGCGTAGTGTAGTTGATCTACATAAGCTGGCGATAACGCAGTGGAAAGCGCGAAAAAATGCTGCCCTACGGGTTCATCTAAAAGCATCCTGAGCTGCGTTGCTCGTCGTTTACATAGAATAACTATGCTTCGCTCCTCGCGCCTTGCTCAGAACGCTTTTAGACGGAACAAAATTTGTACACGAAAGATTAATAGCCCCTAAGTTTACCGTAAAAATAATCTCCTTAGTGCTTTTTTATCTCCCTTATCAGGAAAACATTATTGATCTGAGTTAGAATGGAAGATCTAAAGGATCTTTTACGCTTTTTCAGTAAAAATTCCGCACTAATCCTTTACTTTCGTACCCAAATAGGATTAAAATCTCGCACCATTTTAAATGAACTGGTCAATATACGACCGTAACCCTAAAGGTAATAGGCACATGCCAGTAATTAAACTTCGTGAAAACGAACCATTTGACGTAGCACTTCGCCGTTTTAAACGCTCTTGCGAAAAAGCAGGTATCTTAGCAGAAACACGTAAGCGTGAATTCTTCGAGAAACCAACTACAGTTCGTAAACGCGCTAAAGCAGCAGCAGTTAAACGTCACCTGAAAAAACTTTCTCGTGAAAACGCTCGTCGCGTTCGCCTTTACTAATTATTAGTTAAGGAATAAGTATGTCTTTGAAAGCAAGATTACAAGAAGAGCAAAAAATTGCCATGCGAGCAAAGGATAAAGTCCGTTTAGGCACTATCCGAATGTTATTGGCAGCAATTAAACAAATTGAAATTGATAATCGTGTTGAACTAAATGATGATGAAGTTACGGCTGTTGTCATTAAATCAGTGAAGCAGCGTAAAGATTCGATCAGCCAATTTGAAAAAGCGAATCGAGCAGATCTTGCTGACGTTGAAAAGGCAGAACTTGAAATATTACAAGAGTTTCTTCCACAACCACTAACCTCTGATGAAGTGAAAACTTTAATCGAGCAAGCTATCGCATCTTCCGGTGCAAAGGGCATGCAAGATATGGGGAAAGTAATGGGATTGCTCCAAAAAGATATTAAAGGACGAGCAGACATGGGTGAAGTAAGCGCGCTTGTCAAAGCCGGCTTAGCTTAACCAGTTACTCGTTAAGATATTAAAAGCCCCATGCTTACTTGTAAGTGTGGGGCTTTTTCATTTTCAGATATTACAATTTGCCCGCACAGGCACTGTTATTTCACTATTCAGGCATGCTAATCGCCTGGAAAATTGCTATAAGTAGCAACAGAAATGACTTTCTTTAATTGATAGAGTGAATGGTTAAAAAAGATGGCTGGACGTATCCCGAGAAATTTTATTGACGATCTTATTGCTCGCACAGATATTGTCGATGTTATTGAAAGCCGTGTAAAACTCAAAAAACAGGGCAAAGACTACCGCGCTTGCTGCCCTTTTCATAATGGCAATAATAACTCATCATTTTCGGTCAGTGCAGACAGACAGTTCTATCACTGCTTTAACTGCGGTGCCAGCGGCAATGTACTCTCTTTTATCATGGAATATGACGGCATTGAATTTGTTGATGCGATCGAAACCCTTGCCGAACAATTGTCTCTCGAGGTGCCGCGAGAAGAGAGCGGATCCGGAAAAACACAGCCAGCCCCTTACGTGGATCGCAAAGATCTTTATCAATTAATGGCCGATATTGCGGTGTTCTATCAGCAGCAACTGCGTACCGATAAAAACAGTAAACAGGTTATCGACTACCTTAAAGGCCGCGGATTGTCCGGCGAAACCGTCAAACATTTTAAGATAGGTTATGCCCCGGATGGCTGGGATGAAGTACGTAAACGCTTTGCCGTTTCTTCTTTTTTAGAAAAGCAGCTGATAGAAGCGGGCATGTTAATCGCCAAAGAAAAAAGCGGCAGTTATGATCGTTTCCGCGATCGCCTTATGTTTCCTATTCATGATCGCCGCGGCCGGGTGATTGGTTTTGGCGGACGCGTATTGGGTGAAGGAGAGCCTAAGTATCTTAACTCCCCGGAAACCCCCATTTTTCATAAAGGAAAAGAGCTGTATGGCCTGTATCAGGTTAAGCAGTCTTATAAAGAAATTAAGCGGATCTTAGTAGTTGAAGGCTATATGGACGTGGTTGCTCTGGGCCAGTTCAATATTGATTATGCAGTAGCCTCTTTAGGGACCAGTACAACACCGGAGCATATCCAATTACTGTTTCGCAGCACTAGTGAAGTGATCTGTTGTTTTGATGGTGATAAAGCGGGTAAAGCCGCTGCATGGAGAGCATTGGAAAATGCCCTGCCCTTTATCCAGGATGGCCGTACATTACGCTTCATGTTCCTGGCTGACGGTGAAGATCCTGACAGTTATGTGCAGAAAGAGGGTAAACAAGCCTTTGAAAACCTGATTGAACAGGCATTACCGTTATCAGACTTTCTTTTTCAGCACTTATTAAGCCAGGTCGATATGAGCGTTGCGGACAGCAAGGCTAAATTAGCCCAGTTAGCCATTCCATTAATTAACAAACTGCCCGAAACCGTATTCAGGCAGATGATGGAAGAGCGCCTGATCACTTTATTAGGCATTGAAAAAGAAGGCCTTAATAAATTACTGCCGACAGCTAAAGCAGCTGCAAAAAGTGATAAAAAACAAAAAGTAACACCAATGCGTTTAGCTATTTCGGTGCTTTTACAACACCCCGGCATTGCTTATGGTTTACCGGAATTCCCTGAATTTAAAGAAATGAATTTACCCGGATTAAGTTTATTAAATTCATTACTTGATATTTGCCGGATCACCCCCCATATAACTACTGGACAGTTACTCGAACATTACCGGGACAAGCCGGAAGGCAAACAGCTGAATAAATTAGCCGTATGGCAGAATGATATAAAAGAAGAAAATTATGAAGCTTTTTTTCTGGATGCATTAGAAAATTTTCTTAATCTTCATCTTGTTAATAGAATAGAATTTTTAAAACAAAAAGCACGTTCAGGACAGGCCTTAAGCAGCGCAGAAACGCAGCAACTTGCCTTATTGCTCATTGAACAAAAACAAAATTAATGAACTAGAAAAAATTACATAATTAGCGTATACTTGATCGCTTGTACTTTTTTTTGCTATATCCCTTATTTGCACTCAATTTTTGGACGGTATCTATGGCTCAAACACCTCAGTCACAGCTCAAAGAGCTTATTATCAAAGGTAAAGAAAAAGGGTTTTTAACTTACGCTGAAGTTAATGATCACCTACCACAAGACATTTTTGAAGCTGAACAGATCGAAGATATCATCCAGATGATTGGGGATATGGGCATTAAGGTTTATGAATCAGCTCCCGATGCAGACGAAATAAGTTTGGGCGAAGACAGTAGTGATAACGTCGATGAAGATGCAGTAGAAGCCGCTGCACAAGTATTAGCAACGGTTGAATCAGAGATCGGCAGAACGACCGATCCTGTACGTATGTATATGCGTGAAATGGGTACTGTTGAGCTGCTGACACGTGAAGGCGAGATTGTTATCGCAAAACGTATTGAAGAAGGTATTACAGAAGTACAGACAGCCGTTTCAGAATACCCTGCCACCATTTCCGGACTATTAGATAACTGGGACAGCTATGAAGCTGATGAGATGAAATTAACTGATTTGATCAGTGGTTTTGTGGATCCCAATGATGAAATGTCGCAGGCGGTCAGCGCCACACATATCGGCTCTGAATTAAGCGAAACGCAGTTGGAAGACGAAGATGATGTGGATGATGAAGATGAAGATGATGAAGTAGGTGAAGATGAAGAAGAAGGACCGAAAGGCCCGGATCCTGAAGAAGCTGCAGAAAAATTTGCCGAGCTGCGCAAATTAAATCGTGTTGTTGAAGATTCAATTGTTAAAAATGGCCGAGGTCATGCGGATACGCGTGCAGCCATTAGTGAGCAGGCTGAGTTTTTCCAGCAGTTTAAATTAATTCCGAAGCAGTTTGACCGTATGGTTAAAGCAATCCGCTCTTCTATGGACACTGTTCGTGTACAAGAGCGTCTGGCATTAAAAATCTGTGTAGAACAAAACAAAATGCCTAAGAAAGAGTTTATTCAGCTTTTCAAAGGCAACGAAACCAGCGAATCATGGGTAGAAGCAATCCTTGCAAGCGGCACTGATTATGCGAAACGCATCAGTGAATACGAAGAAGATTTAAAACGCTGTGTCAGAAAAATGCTGACTATCGAAGAGCAAAGTGCATTAACCATCTCAAACTTAAAAGAAATATCGCGCAACATGAGCATTGGTGAAGCGAAAGCCCGCCGTGCGAAAAAAGAGATGGTCGAAGCCAACCTGCGTCTGGTTATCTCAATTGCGAAAAAATATACTAACCGTGGTTTACAGTTCCTGGATCTTATTCAGGAAGGTAATATCGGCCTGATGAAAGCGGTTGATAAATTCGAATACCGTCGCGGTTACAAGTTCTCAACCTATGCAACCTGGTGGATCCGTCAGGCAATCACCCGCTCTATTGCGGATCAGGCGCGTACTATCCGTATTCCTGTGCATATGATTGAAACGATCAATAAACTCAACCGCATTTCCCGTCAGATGCTGCAGGAGATGGGCCGCGAGCCACAGCCTGAAGAACTGGCGGAGCGCATGATGATGCCAGAAGATAAAATCCGTAAAGTATTAAAAATTGCTAAAGAGCCAATCTCCATGGAAACACCTATTGGTGATGATGAAGATTCGCATTTAGGTGACTTTATTGAAGATACTACAATTGCCCTGCCTGTTGATTGTGCAACCAGTGAAAGTCTTAAAAACGCGACTAATGATGTTTTAGAAGGTTTAACGGCACGTGAAGCTAAAGTACTGCGTATGCGTTTTGGTATTGATATGAATACCGACCACACCTTAGAGGAAGTGGGTAAGCAGTTTGATGTGACACGTGAGCGTATCCGTCAGATCGAAGCAAAAGCACTGCGTAAATTACGTCATCCGAGCCGTAGTGAGCAACTGCGTAGCTTCCTGGACGAATAACAACTATTAACATATAAATAAAAAATCCTGCTGACGCGGGATTTTTTTTGCTTAAAAAGTGATAAACAGCGAATATTCTTCAGCAATAACAATAACTACGTAGAATAAATAAGCAAACGCATGACATATGCTAGACAGGTAAAAATTTAGCTTATATAATCGCACTCACAAATTTCACCCTTAAGATTAAGCGTTGAAATACAAAATTTGCCCCTTAGCATTAACTTGGAATAGCAGGTTAGAGCTAGCTCGGCAGAAATACAAAATTAGGCCCCTTAGCATTAACTTGGAATAGCAGGTTAGAGCTAGCTCGGCAGAAATACAAAATTAGGCCCCTTAGCATTAACTTGGAATAGCAGGTTAGAGCTAGCTCGGCGGAAGTACAAAATTAGGCCCCTTAGCTCAGTTGGTTAGAGCACACGACTCATAATCGTTAGGTCCCCAGTTCAAGTCTGGGAGGGGCCACCACTTTTTCTTCCAGTAACGTCCACAAAAGTCCACCAGCCTAGTAATACCAACACCTAAACAGTCATTTAGCGTCCATTAGCATCTATCAACATCTTGTAACAACCACGATTTAATGTACCATCAGATGTACCAACGGCAATTTATCTTATTTTTGGTGGTACATCATGGCAAAAACTGTAACTCCTCTGAACAATACTCAGGTAAAACAAGCTAAACCAAGAGAGAAAGAATACACATTATCAGATGGTGATGGCTTACAACTTCGAGTAAGAACAAATGGTTCTCGAATTTGGGTTTTTAAATACACTCATCCGATCAGTAAAAAGAGAACTAATCTTAGCTTTGGAAAATATCCAGATGTTTCAATTGCCCAGGCAAGAGAGAAGCGGAAAAATGCCAGAGAATTACTTGCACAGCAGATTGACCCCAAAGTATATAAAGATGAAGTGCAGCAACAAAAAAAAGAAGCGCTAGAAAACACCTTTGGAGTCCTCGCGGTAAAGTGGCTTGAATTAAAGAAACAACAAGTAAAACCAGAAACAGCAGAAAAAGCTTACCAGTCACTAACAAAACACATTTTACCATCACTACAAAACGTACCAATCCATTCAATAAAACCAAAACTGATTATTGTTATTTTAGAACCAGTTAAAAGCCAAGGTAGCCTAGAAACAGTTAAGCGCTTATGCCGAATCATTAATGAGATAATGCGCATTGCCATCGCATCTGGAATTATTGAAGTAAATTATCTATCAGATATAACAAAGCTATTTCCAGCCCCTAAAAAAACGAATATGGCAACCCTTGAACCCAGCCGACTACCCGAGCTAATGCAAGAGCTCCATAGCGCTAATATAACCAGGTTAACTAGATGCCTGATTGAATGATGACGCGCCCTATCGAAGCAGTAACGGCCCGATGGGAAGATATCGATTTAGATAAGAGTGTTTGGGTTATCCCCGCTGAGCGAATGAAAATGAAACGCCCTCACACCATCCCTTTAACACCTCAAAGTTTAGCCCTTCTTAACGTACTAAAACCAATCAGTGGGCATCGTGATTTTTTATTTCCAGGGCATAGAAACCCAAGAGTACACGCAAATAGCCAAACGGCGAATATGGCTATAAAAAGAATGGGATTTGAAGGGCAGCTTGTTTCACACGGCTTAAGAGCCTTAGCAAGTACCACGTTAAATGAAGAAGGTTTTGATCCAGATGTGATCGAAGCAGCACTAGCTCATGTTGATAAGAATGAAGTACGAAGAGCTTACAACCGCGCAGAATATCTCGAACGTAGACGTACTTTAATGTGCTGGTGGAGTGAGCATATTGAAAATGCATCGACTGGAAATATTTCAATATCAGGGTTAAGGGGATTAAAAGTGGTTGGTGGGTAATAACACCCAAACCTTAACGATTCTCATTATCAAACCTAGTCATTAGAAAGTATGCGCCTTTCATTTAGTTGATGAATACTCTTCTATCTCGGGCCGTTACTTTCTAGGGCGCTATGGGCCTCAGCTCTTTTGTACTATTTATCTGTTGAGACCACCATATTTACGCTCGCTTTCTCCCAGTAGCAAGCGTAATACAATTCGAGCATGGGAACTAAAGTACCTCAGATCCTATGAGCGCTATATTTGTAAGTAAACAATCAGAATATATTTAGGCCGAATATACCTCGAACATCAAAAAGAACTTTTTCGCTATTTTCCCTCGCTGATTTACTGCCTTTCTTAAGAATATTAATCAATTGAGCTTTGTCATTAAGATATTCTGCTCGTTTCTCGCGTATTGGTCGAAGCATATCTTGCAGGCATTCCTCTAGTATTTTCTTTGTTGTGCCATCGCCCAAACCTCCTTGTTTATAGTGACTTTTTAATCCATCGATATACTTTTTGTCGGGGTGGAAGGCATCTAAATAAGTAAATACGATATTCCCATCTACTTGACCAGGATCTTCAACTCTTAAGTGGCTTGGATCAGTATACATCGCCTTCACAGCTGCACTAATCTCTTTCTCTGAAGCACCAAGATTAATAGCATTTCCCATTGTTTTTGACATCTTATTTTTGCCATCGGTACTTGGGAGTCTTGGTGCGTTACTAAGAAGAGGTCGGCATTCATCTAATATTTTCTTTCCTGCTAACTTATTGACTTTTCGAACTATTTCATTAGTTTGCTCCAGCATGGGCAATTGATCATCGCCCACAGGAATTAATGTCGCCTTGAATGCTGTAATGTCAGCTGCTTGAGATATAGGGTAAGTAAAAAAACCAGTAGGAATTGAGCGCCCAAAGCTTTTGCTCTTAATCTCACTCTTAACAGTTGGGTTTCGCTCTAATCTTGCGATTGAAACTAAGTTACTGTAATACATAGTCAGCTCTGCGAGGGCTGGCAGTTGCGACTGGAGGCAGATGGTTGTCTGGGTAGGCTCAATACCTACCGCTAAATAATCAGCAACCACATTGAGAATGTTTGAAGAAACCTTTGTTGGATTGTGAGCATTATCAGTAAGCCCCTGCATATCTGCAACAAGTATAGTTTGTTCATGCATCCACTGAAGTGATACTCTTTGCTTTAACGAACCTACGTAATGTCCAAGATGTAATGGTCCCGTTGCTCTATCACCAGTTAGTATTATCTCTGATTTTTCAAAGGGTTGTTCTTGTTTCATAATTTATCTCCAAATAAATTTAAATGCTACTGGAGATAAAAAGATCGTATATTCTTTGCTACCTTCAGCAGCTTAAGAATATAGAAATTCCGCGCCGCTCTACTTAGAGCGCCACCAGAAAAGAATAGATGTGAATGTGGAAGTATTGATGCTGTTCATTTTTTTACTTTATCAAGGTTAGTTTTGAAGGGCAACTCTATTCTGGCTGATACATAAAATAGTGTCTCCAAATACTTGTACCTAAACACAGTGAAGATGAACGATTGAAAGAACTCGGGGCCTCGGCTTTAGCCGAGCTATACAGCAAACAAACAGTATATGACAGCGCGGCTGAAGCCGCGGCTCCAATTGTAGTAAGTTACTGAACAATGACTTAACTCAATCAATCATAATTAATGAGTCAAGGTACTTGGATACGATAAAACTAAATAATATATCTGGTACTAGCAATGTGTCCCTAAGTATTCAGAGAGTAAAAACTTTACGCACGCTTTTCCCCCGATTGCGATCATCCTGACTGGCACCCTCTAAAACTCCCAATACCGAACTCGAGATGCTATCCGCTTTCGCCTCCTAAACGCCTTAGAACAAACCCTAATTTTGAATAGGTAAAAAGAAAGATCTGATCCTTGAGCCATGCGGAACCTTGCTGCTCAAATATACTTAATGGATCATCTAGGGGATTTTATTTGCTGGAATATTAAACGATGATGTTGAGCAGATTATAAAGACATATAGTGATAAGGATAGAGCAAGGGCTATGCGACGTGTTTCTCAATCATCAATTGATTACTTCTAAAAAGAAAGTGTTTGATAAAGGAATACTCAATGGAAATCGAGCTGAGAAAAAGCGCCTACTGAAATTATGCTGTCAGATCAGATGCCGCTACAGTATTCGGCTGCGAGATTATTAGGAGATAAAGAAAGCCTGACAGTACCTGCAAGAGGGCACTTCCAAAACGGAACCCCGCACGACGGTTCAATACGACCAGAACATTTGCGCATTTCAGGTGCATGTCCGAACTCAAGAACCTATGCCAGTTCCGTTCCCGAGATCACGCGGTACCACTTCGCCTTCTGCTTGGGGGGATAACTTCTATGATGGCACCCTCACGATTGAACATTGTTTTTCGATTGAACCAGACAACCAGAACAGCAACAAACATGAACAGGTATATGTCATAAGGTTGTGCATCTGGCCAGACTGGATTGATGAGGATAAAATGGAACAACGCAGGGAGCAGAATGCTGCCGTGTGATATGTTAAATAATGGGGTTACTATTACGCTTAACGCAACAGTACCGAAAAAAAACGGGGCAAATGACCAGGCACTTTGAGGCGTTCCGCTCAATAGGAATGCAGGCAGGTGCCAGAACCCCCAGATAACACCAAGAATCAGCCCGGCCCAGATCGGTGCCATCTTTCTTTGCAGCAGAGGAAGTACCACCCCTCGCCAACCAAACTCTTCGACGGGGCCTTTAATCGTCGTTAATACCAATGCAATAATAAACGACTGAAATGAGGAAAACGGAAACGGCTCAGTGAAAAGATTGCCTTTTAACGCAGCGCCGCCAACAAATACCAGCGGAATGCCGACAATCAAAAAAATATACCAAACCGGTGAGCAACGCCAGAGCAATAATCGAGAAAAATAACGCCGCAATCCTACCAGGCCACTGTAGTACGTGACGACAATGAAAGCGGCAATCGCAGGTGCGTACACCGCCAGGTAGAAAAGAGGATGTTGCCCTGTCAATTCGCCGAAGATATTGTTCATCTGGTTTGGGAGAAAGATGAACAGAGCCAGAGTTCCCCAGGCCAAACCGAAAGCTATAAGCAAAAAGGGTACCAGGGCGATGAGGGGAACTTGACGCCTGTTTGACAAAATCATTTTTCGGCTCCAGGAAAACGAATTGCCTTTACTTCAGCCTTAAAAAAAGGAAAATATTCGTTTGTTCCAAACATATTTCCAGCTACAACCCTGAACGGTAATTTGAAACCTTGTACAACACGGAAGTCTGAAAGAGTGCCTCCGAACGGTTGTAGGCTATATGATTTGTCTGGGTTTGCATTGCTCCAACGCATAAAAGAAACCTCAACAGGTTGCCCAATGGTATTCACGGTGACATCGACTGCCTGTGAAAGCTTACCGTGGGTGATAGTGACACGAGCTGTATGCTTATCAATTCCTTCCCATTTCACACCTGCTCTCGGTAAAATTGTAGCGGGTGACCAAAACACAGCTTCAGCTACATAACGCCCGTAAGCAGATCGTGTATGGTCTGAGCCACCTCCCATCCGCGCCACTGGAATTAATCCCAAGATGCGAAATCTTGTCCATCCCCCAGAATCGGAACCAGATACCGGTATGATACCTGGTAAATGTAAGCGCCATACAAAGCCATAAGGAGCTGCAAGAATTTGGTATGCGAGCATAGTCTGGTAGTTAGGTTCTTCTTGCGAGCCAAGACTGAACTGGCCTCCCATATCAATTTCTACCACAGTGTACAAAGGTGTTCCTGATGCGATGGTGAAGTTGAAGTATCGTCGTGCTGGCTCAGGTAGATCAGTCACCATTGATGAATCATATCGTCCAGGATTTACAGGCTGTATGGAAGATAATTGCAGCCATTGAGATTGATCATCACGCCAATCTAACAATCGTAAAATCAGAAGCGAGATAAGTAGTAAAACAAGGAGCATTAAGAATATATAAATGAATTTCATAAGCATATCAAAGTAGAATTACTAAATTGTTTTCAACTAACCGCTAACGAAGCTATAGAATTTTTTTATTGTTAAAGATTAGACCAGAACAAGCATAAAAAACAGGTACTCTGTCTGATTCAAAAATCATTATTATCGATAATTTTCTCAGGCGCTCTATCATCAAAGCGCCTCTGCTAATAAAAACTCCATGCTCGCTTTTTCCCGAAAGCAAGCTTCGCAGTAGACAAAGTAATTTGGTCACTGTTTGATGGTTTGTAAGTGAATATGGGGACGAATGCGACTTTGCACAATTGCTGAGTCCAACTGCCTTTTACGTACCAAAACTGTAAAAAAGGAACTTCAACACTGTTATTTCAACTATCGCCTTACGGCATAAGGCCTGACAACTTCCCAAAATATCAGTTTGGGAAGTTGTATTTATCAGGTTGATTTTTTAAGAATAGAAAATGGTTATTTTTTCTTTCTTTATTAAATATGAACAATTATTTACAAACACCCTAATAAATCGCTTTCCAGAAAACAGAAGGGAATTTCTTTAACTCAGGCTCAATATAATCTCGATGATCTTCAAAGAAAGATTCACTAATATTACCTTCATCACCTTTCGAAACAATTAAATTGCTCAAATGCCTGCAAACTTCTCGATCAGATAACCCTCTTGAGTAGAGCCAATGTTCTAGATTTGATGATAAGCCAAGCTTTAATGATCGTTGCAAAGTTCTAATTTTCTCAGCATAGATGTTTAATACTTCGCGGCTCTCCAACAAATCTGCTACCGCGCCAATAACCAACATTACGTCATAACTTAACGCGCCATCACAAATGTCCAATACATTATCAATTTTGATATCTCGTTGTTGACTACCCGGCGGTTTTCAAGAGAGTTGTCGCCTGACGTTTAAATTTATGCCACCTTATTCTCTTTTATTTCAGTCTTTGACTTCTCTGGATTAAGCCTGACTTCTTTAACTGGTGCCCAATTTTTGATTTCACCTGACCAACGACT
>NZ_JBFGZY010000024.1:0-32398 GCF_041586535.1 Psychromonas sp.
AATCAGAGCAAGGCGCAACATGAGGTAATGGTTACTCCCTTTTCGATTGGTGCAACGCAGCACTGGTTTTCGAGCTCGCGCCCCGTAGGGCAAGGGAAATTGCACCAATCTGCTTTGTTATAAAATATCTCTGTAGAATAATTCAATTTTATGCCTGGCATCTCGGCACAATTGACCTTGCTGACTTTGCATCTTGAAGTATCATGGGTATATAAAGCTCGAACAAATTTCTGCAAAAATGCGCGTAACAGGTCAACCGGCCTTAATAAATAGTTGCAATAATTCTCCAAAATCCAAAGGTTAAACAAATGAAATTTACGATAAAAACGAAGCTTATCGTTGCCTTGTGCATGCCACTGTTATTAATAGGCGTAGTTTTTATTGCCTCGCTAATAAATACACAAAGCGCAGTGCTCGCAGCCGAACATAGCAATGTTGAGATAAAGGTGACTGCGCTGCTCCATGACGTTCTAAAGGGGCAAGTAGATACCGTCACTCGCTCTATTAATGATTATTATGAGGAGTCTAAGTTCGATAATATCAAGAAAGCGCTGTTGGTGGAGATGACCACTTTCAGAACAACCATAGAAAAGATTTATCAACAAAGCGACTCAGAGGAAGCTGCGATAATCAGCATCTATGCTTTTCTTAATCAACACCGCTGGAATAATGGCCGATATTTTTTTGCTTATGATCCCGATACGTGGATCAGTAAAGCGTACGGCAGTAATTTAGATCTGGTTGGTAAAAACGGTTACGATAAAAAAGATGATAGCGGGTACTATTTTATACGGGCGGTTGTCGAGGCAGCCAAAAACAATAGTATCGGTTTTAGTCAATATTCTTTTTTAAACCCTGTCACCCATAAAAATGAAGACAAGCTAACCGCTTCTTTTTACTTCAAACCGTTAAATCTGGTTATTGCCTCAGGTGAGTATTTCAGTACCCTACAGCAGAGCAATATCGAGAAAGTCTTCCACGCTATCAGCACCGGCAGGTATGGGCAAAATGGTTATTTTTGGATACAAGATCAAGAGGGAACTATTCTTGCGCACCCGAAAACTGAACTGGTCGGCACTAAGGTTGCCAGCACCATAAAAGTTGCGGCCAGTCTAAAAAATAGATCAGAAGCTTTTGTGGAAGTTAGGTATTTCAATCCAACCACCGATATATTAGAAAATAAAATGACTTTTGCGCGAAACATCTTCCCGGAGTGGGGCTGGATCATTGCCACTGGCGCTTATGAGAGTGATTTATTATTGATACAAAATGGCTTGACAGAAGCGACTAATAATATTTTCGAACAAAGAACCTGCTTAATGATTATCGTCACATCGGTTTTAGTTGCTTTCAGTTTTATTATCGCAATTTGGGTTATCAGCTTTACGCTTAAAGGGATTGCTTTGCAAAAGGAGCTGATTAATGCGGTCTCTCACGAACTCCGCACCCCCATTGCACGGCTTCGATTCGGTGTGGAAATGATGCAATCTTCGCCCTCACAGACGGAGGAGGACAGTTATCTAACCGGAGTTCAACAGGACATTGATGAGTTGGAGGATCTGGTAAGCGAATTACTGACTTATGCCCGTTTTGATCGCAACGTTTCGGATCTGCAGATGCAGAGCCTGGCTATAGCTCCCTGGCTTGAGAATGTTTTGGCAGATCTGGCAACGGAAGTTTCAGCGCATCTGCAGCATGATTTTCAGATTGAGCCAAACGCACAAGCCTATTTTGAGCCTAAATATTTACGGCGGGTGGTGAGTAATCTGGTACATAACGCGGCAAAGTATGGAAATGGTCAGGTTTTTGTGACCTTAGAACAGCGGGATAAGGTGTATCTTCTCCATGTTGATGACGATGGCCCGGGCATCCCCGATGCCGATCGGGAACGGGTTTTCGAACCTTTTGCACGCCTCGATTCCAGCCGAAACCGTGAGTCTGGAGGCTACGGATTGGGGTTGGCGATCGTCAAACGGATGGTTGACGCACATCATGGTTCCGTTGCCATTACAACCTCTCCTCTTGGCGGTTGCCGGTTTACGATTCGTTGGCAGGTTTAAAATGAATATACCCATGATACTTCAAGATGCAAAGTCAGCAAGGCAAATCGTGCCGAGATGCCAAGCATAAAATTGAAGTATAGTTATTCTACAGAGAGATTTTATAACAACGCAGATTGGTACAAGTTACCTTGCCCTACGGAGCGCGAGCTCGAAAACCAGTGCTGCGTTGCAGCAATCGAAAAGGGAGTAACCATTACCTCATGTTGCGC
Organism: Psychromonas sp.; assembly: GCF_041586535.1. GTDB lineage: Bacteria > Pseudomonadota > Gammaproteobacteria > Enterobacterales > Psychromonadaceae > Psychromonas. Next base: position 2,273 of record NZ_JBFGZY010000024.1, read on the forward strand.
CTTGCTCTGATTTCCAAGCTTGTGCCTGACAAAGCATTTTGAAGTAACATGGGTATACATAGAGATTTTATAACAACGCAGATTGGTACAAGTTACCTTGCCCTACGGAGCGCGGGCTCGAAAACCAGCTCTGCGTTGTAACAATCGAAAAGGGAATACCATTACCTCATGTTGCGCCTTAATCTGGTCTCCGAGCTAAAGCATTTTGAAGTAACATGGGTATAAAAAGCGGTTTTGATTTTAACTTATCCGTGCCGCTTTCCTCCCCCCTTATTTTGCTAACCTTCACCTCGTCAGCTGCAAATACTGACGGGCATAAATATCTAAAACCGCTCCCGCTATTTTCCATAGTTACAAGTTGTTACAAATTTAAACAATAAGCCAACAGATTTGTTTAATAAAGGAGAGTAATGTTGTAACTAACATTATCTTTATTGGATTATGTATAAGCAACAAATAGTTATAAAAAGGTTCAAGCCTTAATATGGATCACTGTTACGCTTTTTTAAAGCGGTTAAATATCAATGGAGCACGGGTATGAATAGTATGGGAAGCATGAGCATGGGAAACATGGGCATGGAAAACATGGGCATGGAAAACATTAGCATGAAGAACATCGAATTGCTGCCGATGTCTGCTGAGCAAATAGAACTGTTAATCGTTAAATCTAAGTATATTGGTGATAATGAAGCGGAATTTATATTGCATAAGGTGATTTATCAACGTTGTTGTGATGCATTGATTGAAAATGAAGATATTCGTACCATTGCCACCATTATTATTGCCTCTATTTTGCTGGATCAGCCGCTCCTGACGCAACGAAAATACATTAAATCACTGTATAAACGTTTCGGCACGGAAGCGAATAAAAGTAAAGCTAATTTGACGAAAATGAAACATGATTTAAAGATTTTTGAGCTGCGTGAAGCAGGAAATCATCATTTAAAAGCGGCCCTGGTTAATCGGATTGCAGCAGTGGATATGGCGTTAGATAACTATGCAGAAGAGCAGTCGCTAAAAAATAACCATTGCCCCCACTGCTTGACCATTCAGGGGCAAGAAATGAGTCAAGACTGTGATATCTGTGGCGGTACGGGTAAAATAGCGGTGACAATGCGTGATGCTCAGGCGTTTTTTGATAAGTTGGATTTACCTTATACACCAGGTAAATTTGCATCTGAATATTGGAATAAAATTCTGTTAATTGTGAGTGAGTTACAAATTAAATAGTCTAATGCGGTAGATGCCTTACAGTGTCACTTAATCTTGAACCCAATAATCAGCCTCTATCAAAAATGAATCTTCAGCCCCTTTTTCCATAGCGTTCAACAAATCAGACACAGCTCTATTGTGCAGATGAGGGGCGAAGAAGTTGGAGAACAGTGACTGATTTGATTTATATCCAATTGGGCTTATCCGCAAACTTAGTAACTAACCTCAGCTCTGGATAAGCAAATCGATACAATACCGCTATTTCCGCGTATTTCTGCGTTAAATCATCTACCAATATCCGGCTATTGCTACGATGATTCGCCTTGAACTACACGAAACTAACGGCACTGTATTATATAAAAGGTTAACATTATGATATTAAAAGCAATGACGCTTTCATTATCCAGAGTTGAGGTTAACTAACTTTTGTTACATCCTTCTATTAGCAAACTCGGGAATTTGTGGATTAACTTCCAATACCTCATCTTCTGTGCCTGCGCAAAATCAAACTTCATATGAATGATACTTCTTTTCAAGATATAGTAACTATATGGTGCTCTAGTTATACCAAATCCGATAATTATCTATTCATTTATGCTTGTTAAAATAAATGCTAGCTAGACATAAAACTACGTTTTAGTCTTTGTTATTGATTTGATTCAGAACATCCTGTTCTTCACCACCTTGTGGCCAGCTAAAGCTGTTCAAAATCGTTCCATGCGATTTTGTATAATTAGAACAAGTAGTTACTGCAATCAATGCCTTGCTTTCATCCATTTTTCCTTACGCCTAAACAGATCATTTAATTAATCAGGTTGGTATTATTTCATTCTATCCAGGTGGCGTCCGGCTTCCAATGGGACACCCATGCGGCTAGCTCTTCGGCTGGCATAGGTCTTGCGATACCGTATCCCTGTGCAAGGACACAGCCCATCGATAGTAATTGTGCCCCATGCTCAATGCTCTCCACCCCCTCGGCAATCACCTGATGATTAAAAGCAGAGGCCAAACTTATTACCCCCATTACAATGGCCCGATCATCGGGGTCCTCGAGCATATCTCTAACGAAACTCTGATCGATTTTCACTTGTTCTGCCGATAAACGTCTGAGATAAGTCAGTGAAGAAAATCCGGTGCCAAAATCATCAATAGCAAAGCTAACCCCAATATCGATACATGCTTTCATTATAGGTACAACCTCAGCCATATCTCCTAATGCACTGGTTTCCAGTATCTCAAGCTGCAACGAACAAGGTTTTATCATTGGCCGATTTGCCAGGGCCGTTGTCAATTTATCAACGAAGTCGCTCTGCTGTAACTGAAAAGCATCGATATTTACGCTAACAGAAATATCCAATCCGCTTGATTGCCATTCGACTATCTGATCCAGTGCACTGTCGATCACCCACTCTCCAAGCTTTACACTTATCGGGTGGTTATTAATAATGGGAAGAAAGTCATCAGGATATAATAAACCACGTTCGGGATGATGCCAGCGGATCAATGCTTCGGTACCAATCACGATACCGGTCTTCATGTTTACTTTGGGTTGGTGATGTAGGACGAACTGCTGTTGCTCAAGTCCCTGCTTGATATGTTCGGCCGTTTCGCGTTGGGTTTTTATGGACTTGTCTTGATGGATATCAAACAGGTGGTATCGATTTTTACCAGTCTGTTTGGCAATATACATTGCCTGGTCAGCATGGCGTATCAGTTGATCCGCATCGGCACTATCTTGAGGGTACACTGTAACCCCTATGCTGGTTGAAACCTGCAGCGTTTTACCTTTTATGGAAACCGGACGCATTGCCGACTGCAGCAAACGCTCCAATATCTGCTCGCAGTCACTCATACCTTCGATATCAGCTAGCACTGCGACAAATTCATCACCACCGATACGGGCCAGAGTATCCCCTTCCCGTAAACATTCATTCATTAGCTTCGAGAGCTTGATCAGCAGTTGATCACCGACGTCATGCCCATAGTTATCATTAATCGCTTTAAAGCCATCCAGATCCAGGTAGACAACCGCCAATGATTGTTTACGTCGCTTACTTTGACTCATTGCCTGATGCAGTCGATCGGCAAGCAGGATGCGGTTAGGTAGATTGGTAAGGACGTCATAATGGGCAATGTGTTCGAGTTGCTGCTGATGTTGTTTCATCTGCGTGATATCCGAGAACAGCGCAACGTAGTTTTGTGTTTTACCGTTAGTACCGGATACCGCACTAATTGTCAGCAATTCGGCAAATATTTCCCCATTCTTTCTTTTATTCCAAACTTCTCCGCTCCAATGTTTATTTTCCTGCAATGATATCCACATCTTTGTGTAGAATTCTTCGCTGTGCTGACCTGATTTGAGAAAGCGCGGGTTCTCACCAAGGACTTCTTCGCGGCCATAGCCGGTAATGTGGGTGAAGGTATCGTTGACCTCAATGATAGCCCCTGAAGCCCCTGTGATCATTATCCCTTCTCGCGCGTGAGTGAAAACACTTGCCGCGAGTTTTAGTTGTTCTTCGGTTTTCTTGCGCGCGGTAATGTCAATAAATTCTATGATCCGTGCATCGCGTCCCTTGTACACAATATCCTTGCCTTTGATGGTAACCGGGAACGTCAAACCATCCTTACGCACACCGGCGACTTCATAGCTACCGGCATAGCCGCTTTGGATGTTGTTAAGGACAGTGTCAATAAATTCCGGCGCGATAAGATCAAGACCGTTCATACCGATCAGTTCCGCATAACTGAAGCCGGTTATTTCTGATAAGCCATTGTTACATTCGAGGATCAGTCCCTGGTCATGAATGACAATGCCACCATAAGTGGCGGCACTCAGTGCTTTGAAACGTTCTTCGCTCTCCTGCAGGGTCTTTTGGGCAAGGGTCATGCGGCGATTAAAACGATGAAGATAGAAGATAATGGCGCTGCTTAAAATCACCAATATAAAAGCGGCGATAAGTGCCGGTACAACCCAGTCAGGCAGGTGGCCAGGGCTGGGGTCATAGAGAAAGCCGTCAAGATGAACGTCAGTGCTGATCAGATCCGCTTTTATGAAGGTATCTGCCATATGCTGCCAGCGCTCCGGATTCATATGACCGATTTGAATCAGGTCGGGAAATATCAGTTTGCGCATCTGATCAGCTTCAAAGCGAAGGTGTTCTCGTGTCTTGCTGACTTGATATTTAGTTTTCAGAAGCTCGATTATCTCTTCCGGATGATCCATTGCATAGCGCCAGCCCTTCAGCGTAGCACGCAGCATTGCCGCGACACGCTTTGGGTGATCGCGTAGTTCCTCCTCGGATGTAAAGAAAATGTCACTGTAGAAATCAACACGGTAAGTTACCGGATCAAGAACCCGGTACGGGATATTATTTTTTTTCAGAAAATATGGTTCGTTGGTGGAGTATGCGTTAAATGCATCGACTTTGCCGGAAATCAGATCCTCGAGCTGATAGCTGCTGGGAATAATATTAATCTGTGAAAGCGAAATCCCTTCATTAATGATCATGGTTAAGAAGTCAGCATCTTCATTCGTGTTAGCCAGCATGACTTTTTTCCCAACGAGATCATGCACAGAGCGGATTTCTGAGCTCTGCAGCGTCAGCAGCACAGATGGGGAGTGTTGAAATATGGCTGCAAGGGCAACCAGCGGTTTGCCCTGTAAGCGCTGAAACAGGACTTCACTATTACCCTCTGCGTATTGGGCACGGCCCGACAACACTTCTCTTACTGGTTGATGATCCGGATCGCCGCTGCGAATTCGCACCTCAATTCCTTCGTCCTTATAAAAGCCCTTTTCCAACGCAGCGTAGTAGCCGGCAAATTGGAATTGATGATGCCAGCGCAACTGTACATTGACAATGTTTTGCGGCGCTGACTGTTCAGCAAACGAAGCTGGAATCCAGAAGAGTATGAGAAGAATGAAGCCTCGAAAGAAGAGATCTATGTTCGGCGGAAATAGTTTTATTGACGCTATGCTTTGCATCCCAATTGATGATTTATTTCCCTTAGAGTTGATACCGCGCAGTAGTATCAGCCGATGCGGGAAGGTTAGTTTTCTTTCCATCTCAATAACGCCCTAATATTTCACTATTGGAAATAGTTTTCCCTAAACAGTTCCCAACACCTATATCCAGGGCGATGAACACGATAGCCGATTATCAAATTATTACAAACTATAGCGCATCGATAAAAGTATAGAAAGGATAAAAAGCTTTGCTTTAGTGCACATGAGAATACGGTCAACTTAACCAGACCTTTGCGGTTGCAACGCGACCACTCAGCTCTGGCGTTCGTTTTTTAAACTATATGGTGCTCTGGTATTATTCTGGCAGGTGGCTGTTAAGTTGCAGCTTAATCTCCAATTGCCAGGTCTATACCCATGTTACTTCAAAATGCTTTGTCAGGCACGAGCTCGGAGACCAGATCAAGGCGCAGCATGAGGTAATGGTTATTCCCTTTTCGATTGTTGCAACGCAGATTGGTACAATTTGCCTTGCTGACTTTGCATCTTGAAGTATCATGGGGATATAAATATGATACTGTTATTTCAAATTTAGTCTTTTCGCTAAACGATGCAGGTTACCCGTATCGATTTTTAACTGCCTTGCCGCTGCGGCCCAGTTGTGATTATTCTCCTGATAGGCTTGTTTAAGCATGGTGGTTTGCAGGGCGTCTGTCGCTTCACGTAAACTCAGGCCTGAGTTGAGCTGTAAATTGGTCGCAGAGCTCCCTGTATGGTGCTGCACCGTTGTTTTGTTCTGCTGTTCACTGATATTAAAATGCTCCGGTTGCAAAACGATATAGGCACTTGTTGATTGTGATTTTGCGATAACCGCAGCCCGGTTGATAGCATGCTCTAATTCACGAATATTACCCGGCCAGGTGTAACTCAGAAAAAGGTTGATAGCTTCCTGACTGATACTGATAGTGGCAACAGCAAGTTTATTTTTGGACTTTTCAGCAAAAAAACCAGCCAGTAAGATAACATCTTTATCACGTTCCCTTAAGGGAGGGATATGGATAGGGAAAACACTGAGGCGGTGATAAAGATCGGCTCTAAAGCGACCGCTTTTCACCTCTTCATGTAATGCTCGGTTGGTGGCCGCCACAATCCGGGTATTAACCTTAAGGCTTCGGTCATCACCGACTCGCTGCAGATCTCCGTATTGTAATACACGCAGTAATTTAGCCTGCAGGGACAACGGTAATTCACCGACCTCATCGAGAAACAGAGTGCCATTATCGGCCAGTTCAAATTTTCCCTGACGATGACTGATTGCGCCGGTGAAGGCACCTTTTACATGACCGAACAGCTCACTTTCAGCCACTGTTTCAGGTAATGCCGCACAGTTCAGGTAAACCAGAGTTTCCTTATTGCGCGATGATTGCGCATGAATGGAGGCCGCCACTAACTCTTTACCAACACCCGTTTCTCCGGTGATAAGTACCGAGAGATCGGTATTAGCAACCGCTTTAATTTGTTCATGGACTTCGGCCATCGCAGTAGAATTACCAATCATTTCAACGTTATTGTTCTTATCAGAATTATTCAGCAGTTGCGATTGCGGTATCATATCAACCTGGTTTTCTATTTTCTGAATCAGCAGGGAGGTATACAAACTAGCCGCCGCTAACGCATTGATAATACGCAGCTCTTTATTAGAGAAAGAATCAAAAGCGGTGGGATCAAAAGCATCAATGGTTAACGCCCCGATTAAGCGATCATTAGCTAACAGCGGCAAGCCGATACAGGAGTGCACCTGCAGTTCCCCTTCATGATTGGGGATCAGACCGTCATAGGGATCGGCGAGGTGGCTGTCTGCCGGAAAACGCACAATATCACCCGCTCTTGCGATTGCTTCCAGACGCGGATGATCTTCAATACTGAACCTGCGGCCCAGTACCTCCTCGGCCAGACCATCAATTGCCAATGGAGAAAACTGCTGCTCTGTAAAAGCCAAAAGCGCGGAAGCATCGCATTTGAACAATTTACGAATTGTTATTAATAAACGTTGAAAACGTTCCTGGCTGGATACACCTAAAGTGAGATCAAGTGCAAGCAGGGTCAGTTCTTCGTGGGCATTTTTCATTTTTTTCTCTATTAAAATATCTGCTTGTGAATATAGTCTTATTGACATCTTGGTTGTTAAAGTGACTATACAGAAGGGTTGTCAATATGACAATTTAAAATGGTGGTTTTATTAAAATGTTTTAAATAACAACAAGTTAAAATCTTGGCACGCTAAGTGCATTATAACGGGTAAAGCAAATTATATTTTTATTTAAAAGAAGGTAATACCATGACAATTCACGTTAAAAACAATATTCACTGGGTAGGCCAACGCGACTGGGAAGTTCAGGACTTTCATGGCACTGAGTATAAAATGACCAGAGGAACCAGTTATAACAGCTATTTGATCAGAGAAGAAAAAACCGTATTAGTGGATACCGTGGATCATCGTTTCAGCCATCAGTTTCTACAAAATTTAGAAATGGAAATTGATCTTAACGAAATTGATTATATCGTAATGAACCATGCGGAAGAAGATCATTCCGGTGCGTTAACGGCGTTAATGGCTAAAATACCCAATACGCCAATCTATTGTACGGAAAATGCGGTTGATTCAATTGTTGGCCACCACCACCACCCGGAATGGAATTTCCAGACAGTAAAAACCGGTGACAGTTTAGAGATCGGTAATGGCAAACAGCTTATTTTCATTGAAGCGCCGATGCTGCACTGGCCTGACAGTATGATGACTTACATCACGGGTGATGCGGTATTATTCAGTAATGATGCATTTGGTCAGCATTATTGTGATGAGCACTTATTTAATGATGAAGTGGATCAAAATGAACTGATGGAACAGTGTCAGCGTTATTACGCAAACATCTTGACGCCATTCAGCCCTCTGGTGACAGCAAAAATCAAAGAGGTACTTAGCTTTAATGTTCTGGTTGATATGATTGCAACTTCACACGGTATTGTCTGGCGTGATAATCCTACTCAGATTATTCATAAATATTTAGAGTGGGCGGATGCTTATCAGGAAGATCGTATTACTATTTTCTACGATTCGATGTCTAATAATACCCGTATGATGGCTGATGCCATTGCACAGGGGATTCATGATGTTGACCCTGCGGTAGCGGTGAAAGTGTTTAATGTCTCGCGTCATGATAAAAATGACATACTGACCAGCACCTTCCGTTCTAAAGGAATACTGGTCGGCTCTTCAACCATGAATAACGTGATGATGCCGAAGGTCGCGGGGATGCTGGAAGAGATTAGCGGTCTGCGTTTCAGAAATAAAAAAGCAGCTGCCTTTGGTAGTTTTGGCTGGAATGGCGGTGCTGTTGACCGTATTCAGACACGTTTAATGGATGCCGGTTTCCAAACAGCACTTTCTTTGAAAACCAAATGGCGACCTGATGGCAAAGCGATGCGTGAATGCCGTGAACATGGCCGGATTATTGCTAAAAGCTGGGCATTACACCCGATCGATAATATTGAACCTTTAGTGGTAAAAACCTTACCGGCTCAACCCGCTGCAAGGGAGATCGTTAGTGCTGAAACGAATCAGACAGCAGCACCTGAAGCACAAGTGGATACCATAGTCGCAGCTGACAATAAGCAGGGCGGAACGGGCGATGATCAGCAAAACATGTTATGTACTGTGTGTAACTGGGTTTACGAGCCCGCTGTGGGGGAGCCTAATCAAGGAGTAGAGCCTAATACGGCATGGGCAGCTGTGCCTGAGTATTTTCTTTGTCCTGAATGCGGGTTAGGTAAAGACGTTTTTGCCCCGATTAAAGCGGAGCAGGCATCATGAGTGCGCCAATATTTATTATCGGCAGTGGTTTTGCCGCTTACCAGTTAATTAAAACCCTGCGCCGCAGTGATCAGGAACAGGAGATCCATGTTTTCACTCAGGATGGTGGCCATGATTATAACAAACCGGATCTCAGCCATGTTTTTTCCAGGCAGCAGTCTTCTGCTCAACTGATCAGAATGACCGGGGAAGCATTTGCGCAGGAATATCAGATAGTGCTGCATGCCTTTACCTCGGTATCGGCGATTAACCTTAAGCAGAAAAGTATTACCGTAAATGGTGAACAGCTACATTATTCTAAGCTGGTCCTGGCGACCGGAGCAAAGGCCATTATCCCGAAGATGTCGGGTGATGCGCTGGATCAGGTCGTCACGCTGAATAGCCTGCAGGAGTTCGAAACAGCACAAGTGAAAGTACAGCAGGCTGAATCTGTACTGGTTATTGGTGGCGGCCTGATTGGTACTGAATTGGCAATGGATTTAGACAGCTGTGGTAAAAAGGTGATTATTGCAGATCCCTGTAGCTCGCTTATGGCATCAATGTTACCGGAGGTGATTGCCACGCAGTTACAAAAAAGTTTAACCGCATCGGGTTGTATATTAGCACTGGGTGATACGGTTGACGCTTTGAATCAATCAGCACAGGGGATCAACCTGACATTAAGCTCAGGCAAAGAATACCAGGTAGATGCGGTTATTTCGGCAGCTGGACTGAGGCCCAATACATCTCTGGCCGAACAGGCCGGACTGGAGATTAATAAAGGCATAGTGGTTAATCGACAACTGCAAACCAGCGATGAAAATGTTTATGCTTTAGGAGACTGCGCTGAAATTAACGGCAAAGTGATGGCCTATCTGCAACCTATTATGCTCAGTGCCAATGCGCTGGCAAAAACGCTGTTGGCAGAGCAGACAACACTGAAGCTACCGGCAATGCTGGTGAAAGTTAAAACACCAAGACTGCCGATGCAGATGGCAGGTCAGACGGTTATTGGCGTTGACAGCTGGCAAGTGGATATTGATGCGCAGGGATGCTCGGTGAAAGCTTACGACGGTGAAAAAAACTTAATAGGTTTTATTGTTACTGAGCAGCATATGAGCAGGGCGTTTCCGATGCTTAGGGAATTACCCGTTTTATAGAAAGGGGGATGTTATGGCCGTATTACCACATGGTTTGGTCCAAGGGACTGTGATAGATCGTATCGATTGGACTGATAGTGTCTTCAGTCTGAGAGTGAAAGCGCCGATAAGTGCTTATATTGCAGGTCAATTTACCAAATTGGCAGTGCAGACCTCGTCGGGAGAATGGATACGCAGAGCTTATTCATTGGTCAATAGCCCGAACCATAAAAAGGGCCACCAGGAGATGGAGTTTCTGCTTATTACTGCTCCCGATGGTCAGTTAAGTCCGCGCTTGGATGCATTGATAAAAGATGACTGTATTTATGTCGGTAGGGAGGCAAGCGGTTTTATGACCCTGGATGAAATTCCACAGGGAATGAAGGACTTATGGTTATTATCAACGGGAACGGCGATTGGACCGTTCCTGGCGATACTAGATGAACAGCAGACACAATCAAGATTCGAAAATATTGTGTTGGTTCATGCGGTCAGAACAGAAGCTGAATTAGTTTATCAATCCAAAATAAAGGAGTTAATCGCGCGTTATCAGGGTAAGCTGTATTATATTCCGATTGTATCAAGGGAGCGGTGTGCGGATATTTTAACGGGCAGAATACCGACATTATTGGCATCAGGGGAGTTAGTGAAAAAAGTAAAGGTGAAGTTAACCCGGGAAAACAGTTTTTTCTATTTATGCGGCAATCCAGACATGGTCCAGGATACCTGTAAGGTGTTAACTCAACTGGGATATCGTAGGCATTTACGAAGAAAGTCAGGGCAGTTTAGTTCAGAGAATTATTGGTAAAATTTACTCTTTAACCTCAGCCCGGTTTGCTTACGGCGAGGTCATCGACAATGAAAGTATCGTTTTAATTATTTATATTACAAGGGGCAAGCTTGTAGGCTGCCCTAATTTGAGGAGTTATTTATGAGTCATTTACGTATTCCAGCTAACTGGTCAATCCAACGCTCAACCCCTTTTTTTACCAAGGAGAATGTCCCTGCAGCATTACTTTCACACCATAATACTGCAGAAGGGGTATTTGGCCAGTTAGCTGTCATGGAAGGTACGGTTATTTATTATGGTTTTGCTGATGCTGAGGCAACTGAGCCGGAAGTGAAAGTGGTAATCAATGCCGGACAGTTTGCCACCAGTCCGCCACAATATTGGCACCGCATTGAGCTCAGTGAAGATGCGCAGTTTAATATTAATTTCTGGTCAGATAAAGATAGAACCGATAAACCTATGTTTAGTGCCAGGAAATAACGACAGCAATAACATCACTAAGCTATCAGATTGATGGGGGGGGAAGTGTCTATGTTAAGGGGAGGGGCTAGCCAACAGGGCGACCAGTTGTTCGCCGCTTAAGGGGTGTGAAAACAGATAGCCCTGTCCAAAATCACACCCCGCTGTCATCAATAGCGCTTTTTGTGATTCTGTCTCAATCCCTTCCGCGATAACCTTTAAGCCCAGCCTATGCGCCATAACAATTATCGCTTCACACATAGTCAGGGCGTCATTGCCTGGTTTTATAGTCTTGACAAATTTCTGATCGATTTTTAAATAGTCGCTATCAAGCTCATGTAGATAAGATAAAGAAGAATAGCCCGTACCAAAATCATCAAGCGCTAATTGCATCCCGATCTTTTTTAACGCCGATAGCAGATTTTGCGTACGTTTTCCGGGATCCATTATCAAACCTTCGGTTATTTCTGTCACTAATGCAGAGCCGCATACATCCGCCTGCAGTAACTGCTCAGACCAGCTTTCAATACCGCTTTCTTTACAAGAAAACTGTATTGGTGAGATATTAATGGTTATTTGAAAAGCGTTATTGATTGTTTGTCTGATTAATTTCACTTGTTCTAATGCGGTTGCAAATATCCATTTTCCCAACGGGTTGATTAATCTGGTCTCTTCAGCAAGGGGAATAAAGTCAACCGGGTTGATGGTACCCCGTTCAGGATGCAACCAGCGGATCAGGGCTTCCGCTTTATTAATCCTACCAGTTTGTAAATCAACAATCGGCTGGTAATAAAGTGTAAATTGCTCTCTTTCGATGGCCTTGCGCAGGCTTCTTATCAATTCCGCTCGAAGGGTAATCGCATGTTGCATTTCCGGAGTGAAAAAATAAAAACGGTTACGGCCGCGTGCTTTGCCGGTATACATTGCCTGATCCGCTGATTTTAATAGATCTTCAATACAATCGTTATCATTAGGATATAAAGAAATCCCGATACAGGCGCTTATATGAACGGTGTTCTCGCCGAAATGATAAACCTGTGCTAACGATTGAAGTATATTTGTAGCGATAATATTTATATCAGAGAGATCCTTGATATCGCTTAGCAGGACGACAAATTCATCGCCTCCCAGTCGCGCAACGGTATCTACCTTTCGGACCGTAAATGTCAGTCGCCTTGCGACTTCAATTAATAATTGATCACCTATGGCATGGCCTAAGGTATCGTTAACATCTTTAAAGCGATCCAGATCAAGCAGCAGCATAGCCATCATACTGCCACGTCGCTGTGAGCGTGCCATTTCTTTTTCGATGGTATTTTTCAGCATGACCCTATTCGGCAAGTTGGTCAGATGATCAAAATTAGCCTGCTTCCAAATAAGTTTTTCTGCTGCTTTGCTGGCGGTAATATCCGTAAAAATGGCGACGTAGCGATGCACGCGCTGATCTTCATTGTAGATAGTGTCTATGGTTAACAGTTCTATGAATAATTCACCATTTTTGCGTCGGTTTTCTATTTCTCCCTGCCAACGCCCGGTGGTTGTAATCTGTTCCCACATCTCTTTATAAAAGCTTTTGCTGTGCTTGCCTGAGCTTAATTTTGAAAAACTTTGCCCAAGTATCTCCTCCTGCGTGTATTGTGTGAGCCGGCTGAATGCGGGGTTAATATCTAAAATAATACCGTCTGCATCAGTTATTGCCATACCTTCGCTGCTGTTGCGATATACAGAGGCTGCGAGTTGCGTGGCTTCTTCATTGCTTTTACGTTGAGTGATATCTCTTAATATAGCGATAAAGGACATTTCATTGCTCAAAGCCGTACAGCGCATTTCGTAATTATATTGTTGCTCTTTGCGTGTAACACAAAATTCCCAGATCAAATTCTGTGTGGAATCCTGGGAGTGCATTGCCTGTATTAATTGATTAGCAATATCGTCAGGTAGTACAGTTTTGATATTAATATCCTGATGTTGCGGAAGCGGCATAAACGCATCGAGTTTTTTATAGCTGAGAATATTACCTGTATAGGATACTTTCAGGTAAGTATCAGGCAGGGAGTTTAATAGTGATTGCAGTTCATCGTTATGTTTAATGGCATTATTTTCACTTTGCAGACGAATCCGTGCCATACGCTGAAATCTCTGCTGTAATATTTTTAATTCTCTGATGTTAGTATTTTTTATATTGTTGCTTAATTTACCTTTGAGCAAATTATTTGTTGCTTTGGTCAGTTGCTGCAGGGGGGCTAATACGGTTATTTTAAGGTGATTTAGGACCAATAATAAAACCAGCAGGTTGAATGCAATAAACAATAATGTACGGTTGTACAGGGTTTGATTGGAATGCTGCCATGCCTCGCTAATGGGATATTCTACACTTATGTTGAGCGCATGATTTTCACCTCCTGCAAATGAAATACTATGCTCTACGCTGCTGGGCTGGAATGAAAAATCAAACCAGGCATTGCGTTGCGATGCGGAGTCGATCATTACTATAGGCGGCCTTTTTTTTCCTAAATGATCCGGGTTGTCGGGATGGCTGGCAATAATATTGTCGTTAGCATCACTAATATAAACTTGTGCATCCTCCGGCAACGAGAGGCTTTCTAAAGCTTCCTTCCACCATTGTAAAGAGATATCCGCAACTATTGCACCGATCACATCCAGGCTACCGGTTTTATATACAGGGTAGGCAAAATTCAGCGACAGGTTTTTGCTTATAGGTTGATCCTGTATGCCACTTAAGGTAACTCTTTTTTGCAATAAAGTTTGCTGGAAGTAAATACCGTCTTTTTGATCGATCTGTTGATCTGAAGGTTTGGCATTGCATAAAAGTTCGCCATCAAGGTTACGCATAGTTAAATTTGAAAAGGCAGGAATAAGTTTTAACATCGTGGCTAAAAAATCACTGCAGAGTTGATGATCGCCGGATTGTAATGGGGACATTTTTGCCAGTTCCTGCAGAAAGTGGCCACTTTGTGTTATCTGCAGTTGCTGCAATGAGATTAACTGTTTAATTACTGTTGCTGATCGTTCTTCGCTGTCCACAATAGCTGCATTTTTATTATCCCAAAATTGCCCGTGGAGTATTAAAACACCCGGTAGAGTGATAATCAGGATTAAAAAAAATAGTCTCAACTTGAGTGTCGTTGTAAAAATAACGCTCTCCTTCCCTATCAATAATATCCTTTTATGAGGACGTTAATAATCCTCCTAATAATAGATTGAATTTTCGTAAATGCTTAAACGAAAGATAGTTTATGGTGATATTTTTTTTATGAAGAGGTTTCACTTCACATTTCGATCAGTGATTGAGGTTAGCAATGTCTTGTTATTATTTATTTTAAGCAGCAAGGTTGCTCAGAGCATCATGCGCAATGGACTCTTTTCTCAACCGCATCAAAAAGGTCAACAGGCCCTAAGAATCTCTGCTCGGCACTAACAAAACGGGACAATCAGCCTTCTTGATAATGGCTTGACTTACACCGCCAAGCAACAAACCGCTGACCAGGCCATGCCCATGCGTTCCCATTACAATTAAATCTGCATCCATCTTTTCTGCCAAATCAAGTATCGATAAAGCGGGAACCCCTTCGATAAAAATAGCATGTGTTTCAATGTCCTCACCTCGCACCTGCTCGGCAAGGGTCTTCAATTTTTCTGTTTCATCAGGATAATCATTAGCCATTTCATCAATCGGCTCACCATTATCTCTGCCGCTGCTATCTTTAATAGGCTGCTCTACATGCACAAGGTAAATAATACCGGAAAATGCTTTTGCCATTTTCGAGGCTTGTTTAACTATTTGTTCTGTACCTGTGGAAAAATCTATGGGGACGATGATTTTCTGCATATATAACTACCTCTGTTTGGAAGCGGGTTAGATTCACGTCACGAGTGAGCAAAGGGATGAGTCTTAAGCCCGCTTTTAAATACATATCAATAGCTTTTAATTTAGTCATTCCTTCTGATTAGTCAAAGCTTCTACAATTGAAATGTTTATTAAATTACGATTTCATTATCCAGAACTGAGGTTAACTATCTAAGGCTGAACAACAGGTTCATAATTTTCCACCCAAATAGTTGAGCAAAAAGCTGCGTTATTTTATCAAATAAGATAAAAATTTCCGCTTTAGTGGCTATACTCAAAAAATGTGCGTTTTGAAGTAAGGGAGCAAATAATGAACCAGCAGAATATCATTGTCATCGGAAACGGTATGGTCGGTTATAAGTTTTGTGAACGTCTGAGTGATAAAGACACGCAAAAAAAGTTCAAAATTATCACATTCTGTGAAGAGCCCCGACCCGCCTATGACCGAGTACACCTGTCTGCTTATTTCGAAGGAAAAACAGCCGAAGAGCTCAGTATGGCCAGTATCAACTGGTACAAAGAACGTGACATCGATATTTATCTGCAAGACAAAGTTATCAGTATTGATCGCGATAAAAAAACAGTCACATCAGAAAAAGGCAGAACTCTAAGCTATGACAAAATTGTTATGGCTACTGGTTCAAGTGTTTTTGTTCCCCCTGTTCCGGGGATCGATAAGGAAGGTGTTTTTGTCTATCGCACCATTGAAGATCTGGAAGAAATTATTGCTTACGCTAAAAATTGTAAAACATGTGCGGTGATCGGTGGCGGGTTACTTGGTCTTGAAGCGGCAAAAGCAGCTCAGGAGCTAGGGCTGCAAACGGATGTTATCGAGTTTGCACCAAGGCTTATGCCCCGGCAGGTTGATGACGCGGGCGGAGAAATGCTCAAACAACTTATTGAAGCGCAGGGGATGCGCGTCAATTTAAACAAAAATACCAAAAAAATTATCGGTGAAACAAGCGTGACGGCAATGGAATTTGTCGATGGCAGCGTAATACAAACAGATATGATTATTATCTCCGCAGGGATTCGCCCGCGTGATGACCTGGCCAGAGAAAGTGGCCTGACGGTCGGAGAGCGAGGGGGAATTCTGGTTAACTCATCACTGAAGACTTCTGATCCGGATATTTATGCCATTGGTGAATGTGTACTTTATGGTGATATTATTTATGGCCTTGTTGCGCCCGGTTTTAATATGGCTGACGCCGTCGCTGAACAGCTTGTAGGCAATAAAAGTGCATCATTTACCGGCGCCGATATGTCCACCAAACTCAAGTTAATGGGTACAGATGTTGCCAGCTTTGGTGATATCGAGCCGAAGGACAAGCTCTGCAAGGATATCGCATTAAATAATCCCCATACAGGAGTTTATAAGAAGCTGGTTATCTCAGAAGATGGCAAAAGGCTTCTTGGTGGTGTGCTTGTTGGAGATGCAAATGAATACGGTAATCTGCTGCAAATCTGCCAGAATAATATGAAGCTTCCGGATGATCCGATGAGTCTTATTCTTCCCAAAAATGATGATGCTGAAAGCGGTATTGGTATTGGTGATCTGCCCGATACCGCACATATATGCTCTTGTGAAAATGTGACTAAAGGCGATATTCTCGACGCAATTGAAAATCATGCCTGTAACTCGGTAAGTGAGATTAAGTCTTTCACCAAAGCCGGTACCGGCTGTGGTGGTTGTATCCCCATGCTCACCGATCTGTTTAAATATAAAATGGCTCAGGATGGTATTGAAGTAAGTAATGCGCTCTGCGAACACTTTGAACTGAGTCGCGAAGAGATGTATCAGGTTGTTCGTGCAACGGGTATCAAAACCTTTGCTGAGTTGATTGCAAAACACGGAAAAGGAGCTGGCTGCGAAATCTGCAAACCTGCAGCTGCTTCTATTTTTGCTACTGTTTTCAGTGAACCTATTCTCGATCACGCTTCTCTGCAGGATACAAATGATGCCTTTCTGGCCAATATTCAGCAGGATGGTACATACTCAGTGATCCCCGGTATTCCCGGCGGAGAAATTACCCCGGATATGTTGATGGTGATTGCTGAAGTTGGCAAAAAATTCGATCTTTATACCAAAATTACCGGTGGTCAGCGTATTGATCTGCTCGGTGCTCGTCTGGATCAGCTTCCGCAAATCTGGAAAATCCTGATAGATGCGGGCTTTGAATCCGGTCATGCCTACGGTAAATCCCTGCGAACCGTTAAATCTTGCGTTGGCTCTACCTGGTGTCGTTATGGAGTGCAGGACAGTACCAGTTTGGCGATTGAACTTGAATTACGCTATCGGGGGCTGCGCTCTCCCCATAAAATAAAAGGAGCTGTCAGCGGCTGTACCCGGGAATGTGCGGAAGCACAATGTAAAGACTTTGGAGTGATTGCGACAGATAAAGGTTGGAACCTTTATATTTGCGGAAATGGTGGTATCAAACCGCGTCACGCAGATCTCTTTGCTTCTGATCTGGATAAAGAAACGCTGATCAAATACATAGATCGCTTTCTGATGTACTACATTAAGACAGCTGACCGGCTGCAGCGGACCTCCACCTGGATGACCAAACTTCCGGGAGGGTTGGCGCATGTTAAAGACGTCGTTATCAATGATTCACTTGGCATTAATAGTGAGCTTGAAGCACAAATGCAGCACGTTGTTAATACTTACGAATGCGAATGGACAAATGTCCTCAACGATCCGGAGAAACTGAAACGCTTCAAACATTTTGTAAACTCAGATGATCTCGATGAAACTGTGCAGTTCACCAGAGAGCGGCTGCAGATCCGTCCGCTTCAGCACAGTGAAAAGCCTTAGCAGAGTTAATCATTAAGCGATACGAACTGGAGTTCCTGATACAGGGAATACAAGCTCAACAAAATGATAGAGATAATATTATGAACAGAGAATGGATTAATGTTGGTGCAGTAGAAAACTTTGCTAAAGACCTGGGCTCCTGCGTAAAAGTTAAGGGGCTGCAAATTGCCGTTTTTAACCTTTCGGACAATAACCGATGGTACGCAGTACAGAACCTTTGCCCGCATGACAAGCGTATGGTTCTTTCTCGCGGTATCGTAGGCGATAAAGAGGGTGATCCGAAGGTCACCTGTCCTATGCACAAAAACAGCTTCTCTTTAACAAGCGGTCAACTGGTCAACGAAGGGGATGTCGGCAATATCACTACTTACCCGGTAAAAGTTGAAGATGGCAAGGTGTTTCTGGAAGTTGCGATATAAGCTCAGCTTTGCAATCACAGCGATCGGGGGGATGTTCCACTGCAAAATTGTCAGAGTTATACTGCAATAGCGATTGGGGGCATATATGAAAAAGACATTTAACAGTACTTGTTCCTATTGTGGGGTCGGATGCGGGGTAACCATCACCCGAACTGATGATGGTCGACTGACCCTTGAAGGGAACCCAAATACCCCGGCGAGCAGAGGGATGCTGTGCAGTAAGGGACTGAATTTACATCACGTTGTCAGCGATCATAGTGACCGTATCCTCAAGCCGCAGATGAGATATGCCCGTCATCTTCCGCGCCATGAGGTTTCATGGGAAGATGCCATAAAGCGCTCGGCGGCTGTATTTAAAACCTTAATTAACAAATATGGTGCAGATTCTGTTGGCCTGTATGTTTCCGGGCAGATGTTGACCGAAGAGTATTATCTTGCCAATAAACTGTGTAAGGGTTTTTTAGGCACCAATAATATCGACACCAACTCCCGTTTATGTATGAGCACCGCTGTTGCCAGCTATAAAAAAGCGCTTGGCGAAGACGCCCCTCCGATCAGCTACGAGGATATTGAAGCATGCTCGCTGTTTTTTATTGCCGGCGCCAATCCCGCCTGGTGTCACCCGATTATTTTCAGGCGAATAGAGGCCCATAAAGCGGAAAATCCGGACGTAAAAATTATTTGCGTTGATCCCCGGCGAACACAAACGGCAGAGATGGCCGATCTTCACCTGCAGATTAAGCCCGGTACTGATATCTATCTTTATAATGCTATTGCTGCGCTGATCTTTGCGAAAGGTTATGCAGATCAGAGCTTTATGGAGCAGCATGTCGATGGCTTTGAGGAGCTTAAAGCGTATTTACAGAGCATCGACCTGCACCAGGCAGCACAAAAGTGTGAAATAAAGTATGCAGATATCATACTAGCCGCTGATATGATCGGCCAGTCCGAAACGCTGCTGACTATGTGGGCAATGGGGCTGAACCAAAGCTCTATCGGGGTTAATAAAAACCTTGCCTTAATCAATTTAAGCTTAATTACCGGTCGTATCGGCAAACCGGGATGCGGGCCATTTTCACTTACCGGTCAGGGTAATGCCATGGGCGGTCGTGAAGTTGGCGGTATGGCGACCATGCTGGCCGCGCATAGAAATCTTGACAACCCGGATCATATTCGTGAAGTTGCTGATTTTTGGGGGGTAAAAACGCTTTCCGACCGACCGGGATACAGCGCCACTGAAATGGTCGAAGCGCTTGAAGATAGCCGTTTAAAAGCGGTGTGGATCGTATGTACCAATCCGGCGGTCAGTTTACCCAGTTCAGACAGGGTAGATGCGGCTTTCAAAAAAGCAAAATTTGTGATGGTCTCGGAAATCTCCAACCGCTCCGATACATTAGCTTATGCTGATGTCATTCTTCCCGCCGCCGGTTGGCTGGAAAAAGAGGGTGTTATGACCAATTCCGATCGTCATCTTTCTTATTTACCTAAAGTCGTCGATGCACCCGGCGAGGCGCTGCCTGATTCCGAAATATTCATACGTTTTGCCAGGGAGATGGGATTCGGCAAACAGTTCTCTTACCGCTGGCCGGAAGATATTTTCAATGAGCACCGTGCACTGACTAAAGGGACAAACATTGATATCAGTGGTATTACTTATCAGCGTCTGAAAAAAAATAATATTCAGTGGCCTTGTCCGGATCTCAATCACCCCGGAAGCAAACGTCTTTTTGAAGATGGCAGGTACTGGACAGCATCGCAAAATGCACAGGTTTTTCAGATCGCTCCTGAAAATACAGCGGAAAGCATCAGTAAAGAATATCCCTTCATAATAACAACCGGGCGCATTCGCGATCAATGGCACACCATGACGCGCACCGGAAAAGTTAACAAACTTAAACAGCATATCAAACGACCATTTGTAGAAATACATCCCGACGATGCCAAGCGCCTGCATTTAAGGCATGGCGAACTGGCCAAGGTTTCCAGCTGCCGGTCCAGTGTCCTTGTTGAAGTACAGATAACCGACACCATTAAACCGGGTTGCCTCTTTCTGCCGATGCACTGGGGGCTAATTCTCAGCTCATCAAAAGCCCGGGCGAATAATCTCACCAGCATGAATAGGGACCCGCTTTCCAAACAACCGGAGTTTAAATTCTCAGCAGGCAGAGTGGAGAAAATCATTCTCCCCGGGAAAAAAATCATTCTGGTCGGTGCCGGAGCTGCCAGTTTGGAATTTATTAATGCCTATCGGGATAAAAATAAAGAAGATGAAATTCATGTTTTTGCCAAGGAGCCGCTGCTCTTTTATAACCGGGTGCTGCTTCCGGAATACATCAATCAGGAAAAACAATGGCAAGATATTAAGAGCAGTGAAAAAGCTGAACTTGAACGCCTCAATATAGTCTTTCATCAGGGTAATGCGATTACAAAAATCAACCGTGCAGAAAAGACCATCACAGATCAGCACGGGAAAAGCCATAACTACGACAAGTTGATTCTGGCCACCGGCAGTCGCCCGATGATAACCATGAATATTCCCCGCAATATGCAGGGGGTTTTCGGGCTACGCACGCGCAGTGATGCCGACAATATTCGCGCATATCTTCAACATGGAGGACGGGCGCTGATTATCGGCGGCGGTTTACTCGGGTTGGAGCTGGCCGGTTCACTACGCTCAATGGGTGTCGATGTAAGTATTATCCAGCGCTCTTCCCGCCTGATGCGCGCGCAACTCGACGAACTTGGCAGTCAACTGCTTCATGAAGAAATAATCGAGCGCGGCATCAATATTATTTATAACGATGAGGTCAGCACGATTAGCGGCGCAGATAAACTACAATCTGTCACCCTCAATAGTGGCCGGAAGCTTAAAATTGATGCGCTTTTCTTTGCCGCCGGGATTAAGCCGAATACCGAACTCGGAGAACAATGTAACCTGAAATTCAACCGCGGATTAATCGTTAATGATCACATGCAGAGTTCCGATAGGGATATTTTCGTGATTGGTGAGATTGCTGAGCATCGCAAAAAAACTTACGGCACTACACCTGCTGCTCAGGATCAGGCCCGTGTTGCAGCTGATTATCTCAACGGCAATATCTGGTCATGTTACGATCATTCCTTGAGTTTCAATATTCTTAAAATAAAAGATCTGCAGTTGTGCAGTTTGGGTATCACCAGTAAACCTTCTGGCGATAGTTATCAGGAAATAATCCTGCTCGACAGACAGATGCGCTATTACAAAAAATGCATTCTCCACCACGACCGCCTGATCGGCGCGATACTAATTGGTGATAAAAGTGAATTTGCCGAATTCAAAACATTAATCGAAGAACAGCTTGAGCTTGGAGATAAAAGGTACCAGCTTCTTAAAGGTCCGGGCAAGCCGATCGAAGCGCCAGTCGGCCCAATTATCTGCTCCTGTAATAATGTCGGTGCGGGTAATATCGAAAAATATATTGCAGATGGTTGTAACGACTTTGATCAACTTTGCAGGCTAAGTAATGCAGGAACAGGATGCGGTTCATGCCGGCCTGAAGTGAAAAGAATTCTGGATCTCAGTGGAGCAGTCAAGTCATGAAATCAGCAACCCTTATCAATAGTCCCGGTGGTTTTTATACTCCGAAAGATCTGCTGCATTGTGCCGGTGCAGCTAAAAACCATGGATTATATCTGGGGCAAAGACAAAATATCATTATCCCGGATGTTTCTTTTAAACACAGTGAGCTGCAGAAACTAAGCGGTTCTATCGTGAGTGAAGATTACTACAACCACACTAATAACATTGTCTGCTCTCACGCCGCCGGTGGGTTGGGTGAAAATAATGACTGGGCTTACTGCAATGATACCTACCTTGAAATTCTTACCCAAATTCACTCATCCGGGAAACTCAAAGTCAATTTGTGCTCCCGGGAACAAAGCCTGTTTCCGATATTTTCGGGGCAATTAAACTTCATCACAGCCGAGGAAGAAGGCTACTGGCATCTTGTTGTAAATGTTAGTAATCAGCGCCAACTGCTGCCTTTTTTATTCAGGAGTAATCAGGTTCACCAGGTAATAAAACTGATAGATGACCAATATCTACCTGACGCTTTGCTGGATGCGGAAAAAATTATGGCACTTTTAAGCAAACAGCTGATTATTGAAAAGCAGCTGCCGGAGCTGGAACTTCATGCCAGACATCCCAGTGATTATGAAGGTTTTCAGCAAATGAAAAATGGCAAGTTTTCACTGAATATTTTTTCTAACCACAAGATTTGGGATCCAATCTTTATTAGTGAACTCTGCGAGCTTTCCAGCAAGCAGGGACTTGAAAGAATTTATCTGACTGCAGGACGGTCTTTGCTGCTTAAACATATTGAAGAGAATCTTTGTTTTGAATGGCAAAATCTAATCGGCAGGCACAATATTACTTTGCGCCACTCAGAGCAGGATCTTTCCTGGATGGTGCCTGCTGAAAAGCGGGAGTTAGTTCATATAAAAGAGAAGATAATTCAGCGCTTACATGCAGGAGGGCTCTCCTTCCTGGGATTGTATATTGCACTTGATCCTGCTGAATTTGAGTGTGGCGCACAAATTATCATTAACACACATAAGCAGGCAGATAAATACACTTATCAACTTTTTCACAAAGAAGACTTCGACTATCGCCGCTGCTTATTTATCTGCGACGGCATCGAGCTGAGTTTTGAGCAACTGCTGGACTCTTTATATTCTCTTAGAAAAATGTTCTTTCTGCATAGCTCGAGAGAAAAGGTTGTTGTAATGCAGGCACTAAAAGCCAGTGTTGATACCGAAGAGGAGATGTATATATACCAGTGCCCAAACTGTTTAACTCAGTATCATGAGGCGGTGGGGCAACCGCATATCGGTATCGCCGCCGGCACGCCATTTATGCAACTACCTGAGGCCTGGGCCTGCGAACTTTGTGAAACAAACAAAAAAGCATTTACCAGAATCTCATCTCTATGATTTGATCAGGGGCAAACGCACCATACCTTCAACGCCCAAATGATCCCGGCGGTTGTGAATCTTTATGTCTCCCAGATGAAATTCACAGATCATTTTTGCAATAAACAAACCTAAACCGAGATGGACTTTATCCTGAGTATTACCGCTGCGAACAGAAACCATGGAATTTAACAGCTGATCCGCCATATTTTCCGGTAACAAGGGACCGACATTACTGACCACCAGCAGGGCAAAATCAGCTTGTGCTGTAAGTGTAATTTCAATGGCGTCTTGTGGGGCACTAAATTCCATCGCATTAGCAATCAACTTATCCAGAAGCTGTACGATTAAATCCGGATCTGCATCGACAGTTAACGGCCGGGAAAGGCTTGTCAGCTGAAAATCAAAATTGCTGTAGGTCATCTGGTATCCCTGCACGCAGCTGGATAACAGATCATTTAAGATAATGGTCTGCTTTTCATTATCCTGCAGGCTTTGCTCGATACGGGTTGCTTCACTCATACTGGTTAAAATGCGGTTAAGACGGTTTATCCCCTGCAGAGAGCGTTCGATATATTTTTTATTATCATCATTTTGTGGCAATAAAGATAAATTTTCTAAGGATGAACGTACCACTGCAACAGGTGTGCGTAGCTCATGGGATAAGCGAGAGGAAAGTTGCTCTAAATAGTGATGATATTGTCCGAGACGGGTGACCATGTCTGACAAGCTGCGCGACAGATCGCCAATCTCATCCGAAGAAGAAGAAGGAATAAAAGAAGCTGAAATCCGTCCCTGATCATCAATCGCTTTATTAGCCTGATCGCGCAATTTGCGAATACGCCGTGCGATATTCGAGGTAAAGATAAACAGTAATAAAGTAGCAACAAAAATAATGCTGATTAATACATTAAACAGTTTCTCCAGCGCTTTGTTACGTAACATTCGGATGCCATTAGTGGTTTCTTCAGCAACCACTATCCCCATCACCTGAGGACCAAGCATAATCGGATGTGCCGCAGACAGAATAATCGCTTTATTGTCTTTGCTGAAACGCCAGCTTGATTGTAACTGCCCCTCCAGGGCCCGTTTGATAAAGCTGCTATTTAAACGCGTTGCGTCCTGCAGTTCATCGATAAACTCTGCAGGCGGCTGAGATAAAACAAGATCATAGAGAGGGGCAAGCAGTTGTGTCTGTAACTTTCCCCATAGTGAATCCGGTGGATTTTCCTGATCTTGAGTGCCTGTCCAGACACCGTCTGCCTGGTGAATATTGCCTGATTTGGCTATTACACGCTGGTGGCGATCAACCACCCAGATCCGGGATTTGCTATGACTCATCCCTTGTACAATGTGCTCTATTTCCGGTGAAGGGACTAATACCGTACCAAGTTGCGCTAAATTCAGGGTATTAGAAGTCGCAATAATATTATCTACCCGGCGTGTTTTAGGATCTGATACGCTGTGCAGCGAAAAACCTAATTTATTGCCGAGCATGGTAAGCGGCAGGCGGAACTCAATGGTGTAGCCCGTCGCGGTTAATTTCCAAAATCCCTGAATACGTTTTTCACGTTGCAGTTGATTAATATTGTCCGAGTCCGACATTAAATAAGCATTAAACCAACCTTCTTTATCAACCGCGATAAGGTAACGCTGGAAAAAACCTTGCGGAGTGGATAGTGCGATAATCAGATGATCATTCTGCTCCGGGATTGATGAATCACTCTCTCTGAATACGGGGCTCTTATCATTTACCTGTAAGTAAGCGTACAAATAGCCATTATATTTGCCGACCATATGGTTAAATGAGATTGGATTTGGGCTATTTTTGTCACTTTGAAAACGTACATAGTCCTGACCGTAAAAAACATCCTGATACGCACTTCTATGCCAGTCACTTAACAAACCGTCGAGATTAATCGCTTGTTTAAGATCATAAGCATATAAATCTTTACCGCTATCCACGTCGTCCAGAAAACTGGCCTGCTCATTGAACAGCTCCGTGCGTTCATGTAAGACTGATGCCAAAGCGCGTGTGGTGCCGATCAGGCTCTGCTCCTGGCCCTGCCGCAGGAAGTTTTCCATCTCCCAGACATATTGATAACCCAGCCAGGGCAGTATCAGTAGCGAGCTTGACAGAAGAATAATTTTTGCCCGTAAACCGATGCGGCGTTTTTTCACGAGTTCTCTGCCTGGGAAATATCCCAACGGTAGCCCATGCCGTATACCGCGGTGATCTCATTAAAATGGGCATCTACGCTGAGGAATTTTTTACGGATGCGTTTGATATGTGAGGTGATGGTATTGTCATCAACAACCATGCTTGCATCCTGCATTAACTGCTGTCTGCTGCGTACGATACCGGCACGGCTCGCCAGGGCATGGACAATCCAGAATTCCGTTACGGTAAAATCTAATAGTTGCTTTGCCCAGAAAATCTGCATTTTATCATTGTCAATGGTCAGGCAACCACGTTCTAATATGCTGCTGTGATCCGTGGGTTTCTGCAGTAAATCAACGCGCCGGAACAGGGCGCTGATCCGTACCATCAGGTGCTCAAGACCTATATCTTTACTTAGATAATCATCAGCACCCAGACGCAATCCTGAAATGGTATCAAAATCATTATCCCGGGCGGTTAAAAAAATAATCGGGACGCTTAAAGACAGCTGGCGTAAAGCCTGACAAAGCAGAAAACCGCCGTCGTATTCATTGCCCAGGCCAATATCAATAATGGCTAAATCCGGCAACGCGATTTCAAAGGCGGCGATGGCGGTAAGCCGATCCGCATAGGTATTCACCTGATAACCATGCTTTTTCATTAAATCTGCATAATTTTCTCTGATTGATTTTTCGTCTTCAACGATAGCAATGCGTTTCATATTTTTATCTTGGTGATCTGTTTCGGGAAAACTAAGTATATAGAAAAAATGCCCAGGTAGAAGGGCGAAGCTGTGATTGCCATTTTTTGAACATAATTGATCACTGCTTTGCCTTTTTTTATCCCTTAAAAAGCCATAAGGGTTTGCTTAAATAAGCTTAGTAAAAATGATTTTTAAGCATCTAAAGGGATAAAGATAATGAAAAACAAATACCATTCTATTGTACAAAAATCCTCGCTTAGCATTGTATTTGCTTCAGCTGTCAGCTGGAGCTTAATGACATTGTTGGATTATGCCGCTGGTATTGAGTTAGCTGCACAAAACAGCGTTTATCAGAATAATGAATACCTTCTGAAACCAGTCGCAAATAAGTTATTTATCAGTGACCTGCAAGTTCTTGAGCAGCGTGCGCAGGCGAATCTTTTACCAGCTGAAATGATTGAAAAACAATTGCATAGACCGGATGTTGGTGAGCAAAAAATAACCCCTTCAACAGAGTTTGCCGCGCTGCAGGTGAAACCGCAGAGAGGTTTTGAACAACAACAGTCTTTTGAATTGAGTTCTGCGGTTATCGAATTTTAATCTGCGCCATAAAATAAAGGAGGTTTTATGTATCTGTTCACATCCGCAAGTTTAATCAATACAGGCAGTAATCAGCAGTTTTTTAGCAGACTGCTATTGCCCTTAATGTTATTACTGTGCAGTCATTTGAATGCCGGGCAGTTAACAAATAATCAAGCCGATTACGGGCTGTTTTATGAAAATGACCAGGGCGAAAATGTCAGCGTACCTTTATTAAACACTCAGGTTGAGATGCATGTTAATGGCCTTATAAACCGTGTGAAGGTATTACAGGTTTTTGAAAATAATAGTGAAAATTGGATTAATGCCAGTTATCTGTTTCCGCTGCCGGAAAACGCAGCCGTTGATCATCTGCGTATGAAGATCGGGCAGCGCATTATTATTGGTGAAATTAAAGAGAAGCAGGCTGCGCAAAAAGCCTTTGCTGATGCCAAAGTGCAGGGTAAAAAAGCAGCCTTAATCGACCAGCAGCGTAATAATATTTTTACTAATCAGGTTGCTAATATTGCACCCGGTGAAAAAGTGTCAATAGAAATTGAATATCAGCAGAGCGTTTTATTCAAAGCCGGTGTTTTTAGTTTACATTTTCCCATGGTCATTACTCCGCGTTATGCACCTCCGGTGTCTCCATTAATAAAAAATGAACGGCAGGCTTTTCTGTCCAATACGCACAATGCAGAAAACAGCGCAGCTAAAACAGCAGAGGAAAAAGCACGCTGGGAGAGACAATGGCAACAATGGTTGGCTGCAGATCAGGCAGCGCAATTAGCACGGCAGAGCAACACTATAATTACAAATGATCCGCTTTTACAAAACACTATGTTAATGGAGATGCGCATTGAACTGCATGCAGCGCTGCCAATTAACGATGTTCACAGCCCTTACCATCAAATAGCAGTAAACATTGCAAGTCCTACCTCTCAGACTATCACTTTGGCAGATTCTGCTGTTCTAGCTGATCGGGATTTTGTTTTAAATTGGCAGATTCAACAAACGCAGCAGACTGAGAGTGCTTTGTTTATTGAGCAGACAGAGGAAAGCCGGGAGCTCTATGGATTATTGTTGCTGATGCCGCCGGCGTCTGAGTTTTCAAACATAACGCGTATTAACAAAGAGGTGATCTTTGTACTGGATATTTCCGGCTCCATGGCCGGCACCTCTATCAGGCAGGCAAAATCCGCATTACGTTTTGCCATTGAGCAACTCGATGAACAGGATACTTTTAATATCATTGTCTTTAACGATAACAGTGAGTTTTTTGCACAAAACTCCCTACCGGTTGACCCGCGTAGTAAAGCGATGGCGAAGGATTTTATAAGACAGTTAAAGGCTTCGGGGGGGACTAATATGCAGGCCGCTTTAAGCGATGCTCTGCAGGGGAAAAGAACACTTTATCCAAACCCGGAGAAGGGCTTACGGCAGGTTGTTTTGATCACCGATGCCAGTATCAGTAATGAGGAATCATTATTAACACAAATCAATAAACAACTGCACCATAGCCGTTTATTTATGGTGGGAATCGGTGCTGCGCCAAATCATTATTTTATGAAAAGCAGCGCGATTATGGGCAGGGGCAGTTATACCCATATCGGTGATGTTAACCAGGTAGAGGTTAAAATTGCTGCTTTATTTGAGCAAATTGCCAATCCAACCCTAAGCGATATCAATATCAAATGGGCCGATGGCAGTAAAGCCGATTATTGGCCGCGCCCGGTTAAAGATCTTTATCAGGGAGAGCCGTTACAAATTGTGATGAAGATACCGGCGGATAAAAAGGGGCTGCTGATCAGCGCAAGCAGATATGAGAATGGTGTAGCCTCACCCTGGCAGCAAAGCATCTCTTTTGAAAACATACCTAAGCAGCAAGAGGTACTGCCTAAAAAGGGAATAGATATTGTTTGGGCCAAAGAGCAGATAGACAGTATTGACCTTGACCGGGAGATTGCACCACTGTTGCGGCAGGAGAAAATAACCCGACTGGGCCTGGATTTTCATATTGTCACCCGCCACACCAGTTTGCTTGCCGTTGAACAAAAAGTAACTCGTCCGGCCTTACAAAGCAGCAGTGACCAACAAATTAAAACCCCTCTGCCGCAGGGTAATACCATGCGTTTACCGCAAACCGGAATGGCCAGTGATTTATACAAAAAAATCGGCTTTTGGCTGCTTCTCTGCGCGGCACTATGTTGGCTTATTGAGCGCCATTTTTTTATAAACAAACAGATATCAAGTAATGGGAGAAAATAAAATGAGTGCATTAAGTTTTCCGGAATACGGTCTTCTCAGATCATCCGAAAGCAGCTGGAGAAGGGTAGGCCGGTTTCATAAAATATTGCTGTTGATTATGCTGCTGGCATGTTCATTTTTTGCCCGGGGCATTTATCTGCAGGGCAAAGCCATTGTTGCGCAGCAACTGTTAACCTTTGCCTGGGCGCGTTTTCAGTTAGACGGTCAAGCGCATAAAGCCTGGCCATGGGCAGATGGATCGCCCATCGCGCAGTTGTCTATTGCCGGTCAGGCGCCGTTAATTATTTTGTCCGGCGCGACGGGTAATAATTTAGCCTTTGCACCCGCCTGGATGGTGGCAAGCTCGTCTTTTGGAGAAGGCGGCAACAGTGTGATTGTGGCGCATAATGACACCCATTTTAAACTGCTTAAAGAGCTTCAAACCGACAGTATTTTAACTTTAAATGCTTATCCTGATGCACAACTTTATTATCAGGTGATAGCGACCAAAATTGTGCATGAAAGCGACCTGTCAGTATTGGATGTAACTGATCAGGAGTTACTCACGCTGATCACCTGCTACCCATTTACCAGAACTATCAGAAATAGTGAGTTGCGTTTTGTTGTGGTAGCCAAAAGAATTAAAAAGCCTGTTGCCGACCTTAAGCTGGCCAGTTTAGGTATAATACCAATTCCGTTAATTAGATGATCTATTTAGGCGTAGGGAAAATGGATGAAAGCAAGGCATTAATTGCAGTAACTAGTTGCTCTAATTATAAAATTAATAACGAAGCTAGCATTCATTTTAACCAGCATAAATGAATAGATAATTATCGGATTTGGTATAACTGATAATTGATTGTTTTTATCCATTTAGATGAAAAACACCGTCATTCATGGCGGTGATGAAAATCATTGATGCGAAGCATTAACGTTACTTAGGTCTATTTTGTTGCTCGATATAAGT
>NZ_JBFGZY010000025.1:0-31546 GCF_041586535.1 Psychromonas sp.
GCTTAAAAATTCGTGGCGGCAGGTAGTGCCGACACGTTAAACGCTTGTAAGAGGTTTTAGAAGACTAACGCAACTTAATGTTGCAATGCCTAAACCGTTGACGACAAGAATCACCTTGCTTTAGCTGGGTGAGCTTCAAGTATCGGGGTTTACCGCTATCAGTCAATCATCAGGCGGAAAAAGCGGGCTTAAACAGCCAGATGCTCCTGCAGGTTTTTAAGCATTTGCGCCGTTGCTCCCCAAATTAATCTGTTTTGGTAGGGGATGCAGTAGGTGAAGTGACGTTTTCTGTTAGCTAATAAGTGATGTTTATAAAAATGTTGCGGATCTAATAAGTAGGGAAGCGGCACTTCAAAAACACCGCGCACTTCCTGCTGATCAATTTGGATATTATGGTCACTATTAACAAAACCCAGAAAAGGGCTAACCACAAACCCGCTTATTGTCGGTAATTCAGGCAGTGAACCAAAGATATCCACCTGACACTGTAAAATACCGATCTCTTCTTCTGTTTCACGCAGCGCGGTGTGCAGCAGAGAAAAATCAGACTGTTCATAGCGGCCGCCGGGGAAACTAATCTGACCGGGATGGTGACGCAGATGTAAGGCCCGCTCGGTAAAGAGTATGTTTAATCCGTTTTGACGCTCTATCAAAGGCAACAAAACAGCGGCTTTTTTTAGGGTTTTCTGATTTAAATTAAAGGGATTTTTATGCACATGTCGTTTTGCAATGTCGCATCTGTTATGAAATAAAAAACGATTTAAAAATGTCTGCTTGTTCATTGACTGACCGAAATGAAACAAAGATGATAATCATAATAACAGTAATTTAAAGCAGGGTAAAAATTTAACCTTGGAAGAGCGGTACGCTCTATTAAAATCGCCTATTTTTCTTTTTTGTGAACTTTATTTGATTAATGCACCGTTCTGCGCTCTTCTGTTTATCGACGTTGTTATCTTTATGGTATTTTTATTTATCGTTTGTGCATAGTTGTGCTCCTTGCGTTGCAGTCACACCGGAAAGTGATTTCAGAAGCATATAAAATAAAGGGACTTACAGAGATGAAAAATTTCAACTATCTAGCCGGGTTGTGTATTGCAGTGCCCCTATTCAGCTTTGCAGATCCCACTGCACAAGATTTCTCAGAGATGGGCTTTGATGAACTGATGCAGATTGAGGTCACCTCGGTCAGTAAAAAAAGTGAAAAACTTTCCGAAGCAGCCGCCGCTGTTTATGTAGTCACTGAAGATGAAATTCGCCGCTCAGGTGCCACTAATATTCCCGAAGCCTTACGTTTAGTTCCCGGTGTGGATGTCGCACAGATTGATCCCAATAAATGGGCGGTCAGTATTCGCGGTTTTAACGGCCGTTTTGCCAATAAGTTATTGGTGCTGATTGATGGCCGCAGTGTTTACACTCCTACCTATTCCGGTGTTTACTGGGAATACTTTGATTACCTGATGGATGATATTGCCCGGATCGAGGTGATCCGCGGACCGGGCGCTACCCTGTGGGGGACCAACGCGGTAAACGGTATTATCAATATTATTACCCGCGAAGCCGGTGAAAACCCGGGCGGTTCACTTTCCCTTGCTGCCGGCAATGAATATCAGGGCGCTTCGCTGCGTCAGGGCGGCGAAATTTCTGACAATGCCCAGCTGCGCGCTTATGCCAAAGGAAGACGTTTAGATGAGTCTGAAAACCTTGCCGGTGAAGATCAGGATAATGGCGGTGATTATCTGCAGACCGGGTTTCGCCTGGATGCTCAACCCAATGAAGAGCAGTGGCTGACCCTGCAGGGGGATCTGTACCGCGATGATCTCAGTCAGCAGCATACTTTTCCAACCTTTGAATCGCCTTATAATTATCAAGTAGTTAATGGTGATATTGAAGCTAAGGGCGGCAACCTTAATCTGCGCTGGGGTTTGTTAACCGGACTGGATTCTGAGTTAAGCGCCAGATTCAGCTACGACTTTTATGATCATCAGGAAGTTAAATATGGTGACAACCGCGATACTTTTGATCTTGAGGTACAGCACCAGTTCAGTCCGCTGACAAATCATGACCTGGTATTGGGTGCCGGATACCGTCTGAGTCAAAATGAGTTTACCTCCTCGATATATGCTTCAGTCTTAGATGCAACGAGTAACAGTAAGATCTGGAACCTGTTTATTCAGGACACTATCCATTTTCGACCGCAGAATATCGCATTGACACTGGGCGCTAAGTTTGAAGGTAATAATTACAGCGGCACGGAATTTCAGCCGAATCTACGCGCCAGCTGGGTGCCCAGTGAGCGGTTGACCTGGTGGGCGGCGCTATCCCGGGCGAAACGCTCGCCTTCGCGTGCTGACACTGAAGCTCTTGTTAATGCGAATATGGATATTAGTGTTTATCCTACCTTAATACAGGTTCAGGGGGGGGAGGGGTTTCAATCCGAGCAGTTGGATGCTTATGAACTAGGTGTTCGCTGGAGTCCGCTGCCAAAGCTCTCTGTCGATCTGGCCACCTTTTATAATGACTATTCCGATTTGCGCAGTTATATTCTTGAAGACTTGGATTATAGTAATTATCCGCAGTATCTGCTGCAGCCGCTTGAGTTGGATAATAATATTGAGGGGCGTAGTTTGGGCGGGGAACTGTTAATCACCTGGCAGGCAACGCCGCGCACCCGCTACCGCTTTGTTTATAACTATCTGGATATACAGCTTGAAGATAGTGAGAGTCTCAGCGAGGAATTGATTTCTCTGGATGAAGACAGATCCCTTAAACATCAGCTTTCCCTGTGGGGGAGTTTTGATCTCAGTAAGTCCCTGGAGTTGGATTTACGCCTTTATTATACGGATCAGCGCAGTTGGGGGAATCAATCAATCGACTCATCTGTCAATGGAGATTTACGCCTTGGCTGGCAGGCAACGGATTCACTGGTTTTATCTTTAGTCGGGCGTAATCTGCTGCATTCTGCCTCGCAGGAGTTTATTACCGAGTCCTGGTCACTTTCTTCTTCTTCAGCTATTGAACGCAGCGTATTTCTTAAAGGAACGTTAAGCTGGTAATTGTTCCGGGAGAATATCATGGTAAAAAAATCTATACGGTATTTTTGCCTGCTGTTATTTTGCTGGTCAGTAACTGTAGGTAAAATACGCTCTGTATCGGCAGCGCCGGCAGCCATTAACACTTTAAAGGTGGCTTATATCTATAATATTGCCAAGTTTACCCGCTGGCCGGAAAACACCTGGGCGAGTACAGATGCGCCGTTTAAGCTTTGTTTCTACGCTAAAAACGGCTTTCAGGATGGACTGAAAACACTGGAAAAAAAAGAGGTTAACGGCCATCCGATAATATTACTCAAACCTGAACAGGAAGCTGATTTTCAGCAATGCAATGCTTTTTATATTGATACCGAGGATCGCCGCCGCTACCGCTATCTGCTCTCTTTAATCGATCCTAAAACCGTACTTACTATCAGTGATGACACTCCTTTTTTTGATTATGGCGGACTGGTTAATCTGGTTGAAAAAGATCAACGGCTGCGTTTTGAAGTGAATATGCAGCAACTCGCCCACTCCCAACTGAAGTTTAGTTCCAAGCTGCTTAAGCTGGCGATCCTCGTTGATAATACAAGGTAATATTAATGAAAAAACTTACACATCTTTCATTACGCAGTCAGTTAACCTCGATCGGATTATTTTCGGGTGCTGCGGTAAGTCTGATGATAGTGCTGTTAATCGGTTTTATGCAGTATCAGCACAGCCATACAGATGCGAAAAATCAGCTCCAGACGCTGGCTAAATTAATGGCTTCCCAGAGCACCGCTTCGGTTGCTTTTTTCGATCAGGAAGCCGCCAGAGAAAATTTGGCTAGTTTGGCAGCCAAGCCTGAAATTGTACTGGCGCGAATTTATGACAACGATCATCTGTTACTGGCCGAATATATTAAGCCTGATTTCGCGCAGCAGCAGGATAACCGGCTGCTGCAGATGGCGTTGCCGAATTTACAGCAAAGTGATCTGGGCAGTGTACTTTACCATATTGAGCCGATTCACTTTAATGATAAGCTGCTCGGTAATGTACTGCTGGTCAATGATTACAGTCTACTGAACGAGCGTTTATTAAATCAGCTTCGCTACGCTCCGGTTATTTTAATGCTCGGCACCTTGCTCGCCTGGACGCTTGCCTCGCGCATGCAACGCCTTATCTCATTTCCTTTGCTGCAGATCACTGAGGTGATGCAGGAGGTTTCTGAACAGAAAAACTACCATATACGTATCCCCGGTCAGCGCCATGATGAGATAGGCTCTCTGATACAGGGTTTTAATATGATGTTAGAGCGGGTGGAAGTACGTGATAAGGAGCTGCAGAACCACCGGGATAATTTAGAGGAAAAAATCACTCAGCGTACTCAGGAGCTGATCCTGGCGAAAGAAAGTGCCGAAGCGGCTAGCAAAGCTAAAAGTGAATTTTTAGCGACTATGAGCCATGAAATCCGTACTCCGATGAATGGTGTGTTGGGCATGACTGAACTACTGCTTAATAGCAAGCTTGATAGCAGGCAACAGCGGTTCACTGAAACTGTTTATCAGTCGGGTAAAAATCTGCTGGCCATTATTAATGATATTTTAGATTTTTCCAAAATAGAAGCGGGAAAAATGGAGCTCGAGTCGATTGAGTTTAATTTGCGCGATCTGATCGAGGAGCTGGGAGTGCTTTATGCGGACGCCGCATACCGTAAAAAAATAGAGCTGGTGATTTCTATTCCGCCGCATTTCCCCGGTATCTATCAGGGTGATCCGGTGCGCTTGAGGCAAGTACTGAGTAATCTGCTTAATAATGCGATTAAATTTACCGATCAGGGACAGGTATTATTACGTGTGACCGAGCAGGGAGGAGAGTATCTTCAATTTGAAATTGTAGATACGGGAATCGGTATTAACGAGAATAAACTAGCCCATATTTTCTCCTCTTTTTCCCAGGCCGACAGTTCAACTACACGCAAATATGGTGGTACAGGGTTAGGTCTGCCGATTGCGCGCAGATTAGTTGAAATGATGGGCGGAGAATTAAATGTAGTATCAGAGGTCGCACAGGGCAGCCGCTTTACTTTTACGCTTGCCTTAACCCAGCTGAAAGATATAGGTTCCAGTATGCCAATAGGATTAGCTCAGCTGCGCAATAAGCGCTTACTGGTGGTTGATGACAACTATACGAACAGGGAGCTTTTCAAAGAGCAACTGGCAGCCATTGGTATCCGCTGCGATCTGGCCGATGGTGGCCAACAGGCATTACAACTGATGCAGGCTGCCCAAACAGAGCTGCGCTGCTATGATCTCCTTATTCTGGATATGCATATGCCGGGGATGGATGGATTGCTCTTAGCGGCGAAAATTCGAGCCAATTCTGACTGGCAGCAACCACAAATGGTGATGCTCAGCTCGGTAGAAGCGGATCCTGAGTTATTAAAAGAAAATCAAATTGCCAGCTTCCTTAATAAACCGGTATTACAAAAAGAGCTTTATCACTGTTTAGTACAGGCTTTTAAAGGGGAAAATACGGATCTGCAGGAGGAGAGTGCGAATCTCTCTGAGTTACGCTTTGATTATCCTTACCGTATTTTGGTTGCTGAAGATAATAAGGTTAATCAGGAGGTTGCACTGGTGATGTTAGAGTCTTTCGGACTGCAGGTGGATATTGCTGAAAACGGTCTGACGGCCGTTGCAGCCGCGCAGCAGCAGAGTTATGACCTTATTTTAATGGATATGCAGATGCCGGAAATGGACGGACTGGCAGCAACACGCAAAATTCGCCAACTGGAATTAAGCGGACAACTTTCTGCCAAAAATGCAATCGTAGCATTAACGGCTAATGCGATGGATGGTGATATGGAGTCCTGCCTGGAGGCTGGCATGAATGGATATCTGAGTAAACCTTTTTCAGCCGTACAGCTTTATGATGCAATCACCCCGTGGCTGGATATTCCTTGTGAGGTAAAATTAGAGAAGATTGTTAACGTGGATATTCGAGATAGTTCAGAAATTATCAACAGCGAAGTTCAAAGTGCAGAAGCGCATGTAGATCCAAAAGCACTGGAAAAAATTGCCGCACTCAGGCCGGGGCAATCAGAGCCTTTACTGACTAAAGTGATTCACCTGTTCTTGGAGACCCTGGAAGAGAGCTTAACCCTGTTGGCTGACCCATCCCAACAGTCCGCAAACATCCGGAAGTTAGCGCATACATTAAAATCAAGCAGTGCAAATGTGGGAGCTCATCAGCTTGCCGAGTTATGCAAGCAGTTGGAGCAGGCCGCTATGGCAGAAGTTTTTTCTGTGATACCCGGGCTTATCTCTCAAATCAGGCAGGAGTCTGGTGCTGTGAAACGTTATTTTTATGAAAAAACATAGTTTTTTCCTGAGGCTCTATGGATAGAAAATCGATATTGGTAGTGGATGACGATGAGATGACCCGGCTGCTAATTAGTCAGGCGTTATCACCGGAAATGTACCGTATTATTGAAGCACAGGATGGCGCTCAGGGCTTTACTCTGTTTAATGAGCAGCTGCCTGATTTAGTGCTGTTGGATGTTGAACTGCCTAAATTAAACGGCTTTGAAGTGTGTAAACTGATTCGAGAATCTGCACAGGGTAATGATGTTCCGATTGTAATGATTACCGGAATGGATGATACAAAATCCATTGAAACGGCTTACCGTATGGGGGCAACAGACTTTATGTCCAAGCCGCTTAACTGGTCTTTGATTACCCATCATCTGCGTTATGTCCTGCGTAACAGCCACTATTTTGAGTCACTGAGAAAAAGCGAGCAGCGCCTTGAAAATGCCCAGGCAATTGCCAAATTAGGCCACTGGGAAATAAGCGGTGTAGAAGGGCATCTGTTACTTTCCCGACAGTTGACGAATATGTTCTCTTTACATGCTTCGCAATTTGAATATGGTCTCGATTATCTGATCGCGCTTATTCATCCTGCTGAACGTCTATATGTAAAAAATGTATTGCTACAGGCATTTTGTGATGGCGAAGCATTTAATCTGGATGTAAGAATAAAGTTAGCTGACAATCAGTTGTTATATGTACAGTTACAAGGCAAGTTATTGGAAAGTCATAACAATGGTTCGCCAGTCCTGAGCGGCGTAATACAGGATGTGAGTGAGCTTAAAAAATCCCAGAAACGCCTTATTCATACCGCCCATCACGACTCGCTAACCAATTTACCTAACCGTGTACTTTTCCTGCAGCAGCTGGAACGGGCAATGCAGCGGGCAGATCGCCTGGAACGTAAAGCGGCCCTGCTGTTTATTGACCTGGATCGGTTTAAAAATATTAATGATTCATTAGGGCATGACGCCGGTGATATTCTGTTGCGTGAGGTTGCACAGCGTTTTAGCGGGGCAATGCGTAATTATGATATGGTCGCGCGATTTGGCGGTGATGAGTTTGCTATTATTCTGGATGCGATAGAAAATGTGCAGGAAGTGATTTCGTTTATACAGCGTATAATGAAACTGTTTGATCAGCCATTTTATTTACGCAATAAAATGCTTTATGTGGAAGCCAGTGTGGGTATCAGTCTTTATCCCGATAACGGCAAAGATACCGAGGCGTTATTACGCAATGCCGATACGGCGATGTATCAGGCAAAAGGCTCCGGGCAACAGCAGTTCGCTTTTTATTCCTGCGATCTTACCGAGAGTACAGTGCGGCGCTGGTCAATCGAAAATGAGATGCGTAAGGGATTGGAAAGCGATAGTTTTAGACTTTTATATCAACCAAAAGTGCGCACTGATACAGAGCTTATTACAGGTGTTGAGGCATTAATTCGCTGGAATAACGGCGATCAGCTAAGCGTATCTCCAGATGAGTTTATCCCTATTGCAGAAGAAACCGGATTGATTATTCCCATCGGTAAGTGGGTGATCCAGCAGGCCGTAGGGCAATTACGGGCCTGGCAGGGTACGGTTTGTGAAAATTTAACAATTGCCGTTAACGTCTCTGTCCGCCAGCTGTATGGTGATAATTTTCCCGATTATATTGCCGACCTGCTTAGCCAGGAGAGAGTGAGTGCCGCACTGCTGGAGATTGAGATCACCGAGAATCATCTGGTGCTAAATAATCACGATGGTGATTGTCAGGCGACGCTGAGACGGTTGAGTGAGCTGGGCATAAAAATGTCTATTGATGATTTTGGCACGGGGTATTCCTCTTTTTCCCAACTTAAAAACCTGCCCATTTCCACCTTGAAAATCGACAAGTCATTTGTTGATAATATTCCCGGAGATAAGCAGGATATTGCCATTATTAAATCTATTATCAGTCTGGCAAATAATCTCGAATTAGAGGTTGTAGCAGAGGGCGTCGAAACTGCTGAGCAGCTTATCTGTATGCGTAATTTGGGTTGCGATCTGATACAGGGATATTATTATTCACGCCCTGTGAGTGCAGAGAAGATCTCTCTCCAGCTTGAAAATAAAGATGTTCATAATGTTGTGCCTTTGCAGAAAGGGAGTATCCGTTAATAGGATACCCCATTGCGATGCTTAGCTTATTGTTGCGTGAATTCGCTCTTTTAAAAGCTTAATTTGGTTGAAATAAAATGCACACGTTCCTGACTGTCCGCGCTGCTGTTTTGCCCGCTGATATCGCGGTTCATTTCAAACTCGGATAATGATTGATATTGATATTCAAGGTCGAAGGAGATCAAATTATTAATTTTTCTGGTGCCGCTAAAGCCTAAGTGCCACTGCGGTTCTATCGCGGAGAGAGGATTATTGTTCTCAATAGCAAGCAGCGGAGTATCGACGCTAAGGGCTGAAGCTAAGGTCCAGTTGTTTAATTGATAACTGACGGCTGTGCCGGCACTGTAAATATCATCATATTCGTCATCAACACTGCTCCATTTCTGCCAGTCGGCACGGACAGCCAGGGTCAGTTCATTACTAATAAAATGCTGTACACCTAAGCCGATTTTTTGCGGAGAGCGGCTGGTAAAATCCTGCTGCTGGCCTGCTAAGACTAACTCATACTCTAAACCTTGGTGATAAACCGCATCAATTTGCGTGTTTTCTGACAGGCGGTAGAGAGCGGCCATGGTAAATGACGGGCTAATAACCGTCTCACTGGCCGGTTCCTGACTTTCCCAATCCTGTTGTTTTTTAAAGGTTGCAACCTGACCGATCATAGTGCCTTCTATCGACAGCTGCTGATTAACCCGATAGGAGATACCGGTCATTAAACTATCAATCTTGAGGGGATCTGCAGAGCTGGGGATAAAACGCTGCGTCAATTGATGGTTGGCTATTTTTTTCATGTGAATTGCTATATCGGGGACGCTGTTTTCTCTGGTTGGCGGGGTCTGAAAATCACCGCAAAAATCTGAATGGCCGGAAAGCAAAGCTGATAACTGCAGGTTATCTGCAATATCATTTAGATCTTTTATTTCATGGGGGGGATTACTCCAGATATGATCAAGTGCAGGTATCCGCTGGCGCTCGGCACAGACCTGGCTGCTTAACAGCAAACTGATCATTATCGGGTAGTAAATAAGCTGTAATTTATGCATCCGTGCCGTCCATTACACCAAGGAGTGCTAACTATTAATAATATCAATGCATTAATAATAGTATTTTATGGACAACTTTCCAGATGGTTTTTTAGCGTTGATTCAAAAATGTTAACTCAGTGGTTTATAAGCTTTTTTGGCGATTAATAATGCCCGTTTGGGCGCGGGATGGCCTTCAACGGTTTTGCTTGGATCATCCGGATCTAAATAATCTTCCAGAGACTCATTGGTCATCCAGGCGGTACTGCGCTGTTCACCGGTCAAGGTATCATTAATATCGGCAATGCGGACATCTTCAAAGCCGCATTTTTCAAGCCAAAGTTTAAGTGCCTGCGCGCTGGGTAAAAACCAGATATTGCGCATTTTCGCATAACGATCCTGCGGTACCAGCACCGCATTTTCATCCCCTTCAATGACCAGTGTTTCCAGAACCAGCTCACCACCTTCGACTAATTGATCCTGTAGCTGAGTAATATGATCCATCGGTGATTTGCGATGGTATAAAACCCCCATGGAAAAAACCGTATCAAAAGCCGCTAGTTTGGGCAGTTCCTGAATCCCCAATGGCAGCAGGTGGACATTTTGATCTTTATTGGCGAAATGACGCACCGCCTCAAACTGGCATAAAAACAGATCGCTGGGATCGATTCCCACGACAAATTCAGCACCTTCACCACGCATCCGCCACATGTGGTAGCCACTGCCGCAACCGACATCCAACACATAACGATATTTAAGCGGGCTGATATGCGGTAACAGGCGATCCCATTTCCAGTCACTGCGCCATTCGGTGTCGATATGGATACCGTGAATAAAAAACGGACCTTTGCGCCAGGGGTGGAATTTTTGTAATAAATTCTCCAGTTTTTTGCTCTCACCGGAGGATAATTCATTGCCTGAGCCTACTTCGACATGTTCCTTAAGTTCGATATGTTTGGTATTGATATCCGGGAGTTTATTTAATACGCGGATCCAGCCGGCTAATTTTCCATGCACATGAGTATTTTCCCAATTATGCAACTGGCTGGGCAGGGTGCGTAGCCAATGGCTTAAACGGTTTTTAGCAATAATGCTGTAGAAGTTGGTAAAGTCGATCATGATGAACCTTGTTATACCCCCAAAAAATCCCAGACGTGAGTCGGGAACTAGTGAGAGTATTAACTAATTAATAGAATTGGCTTATTTAATGCTGATTATTGAACCGAAATTAAAACACTGGTACCAGAGATCGTTATGCTTAAAGCCGGCTTGTTGCAAACGCTGATAATGCTGCTCTACGGTATCGGCAATCAATACATTATCTAATGATGCGCGTTTTTGGCTGATTTCCAGTTCGCTGTACCCCTGGCTGCGTTTAAAGTCTAAATGCAGATCGATTAACAGCTGGTGGCTTAGCGGATCTTCAAAAACAAATTTTTCCGACAGTACCAATACACCGCCGGGCAACAGGCCTTTATAGATATTGGTGAGCAGACTCAGGCGTTTTTCAGGAGTTAAAAACTGCAGGGTAAAATTTAATATGACTACCGATGCGTTTTCAATATGGATATTACAGATATCATCACAAAGTACCGCAACCGGTATATCTGATTTATAAGCATGGATATATTGTTCGCAGCGCTCAACCATTGCCTGGGAATTATCCACGGCAATAATCTGACAGCCTTTTTTATTCTGCAAACCGCGGCGCATTGACAGAGTGGCTGCGCCTAAAGAGCAGCCAAGATCATATAAATTGCTGTTTTCCACCGCGCAGCGGTTGGTGATCATGGCGATGCTGTTAATAATTTTTTCATAACCGGGCACAGAACGTTTGATCATATCAGGAAATACCTGCACGACTTGTTCGTCAAAAGTAAATCCACCTACTTGTGCAAGTGGTTTACTGTAGATATTGTCTGTTTTACTCATCTGATTTTACCCGTTGATTGTGCATGCAAAGATTTTGAGGGGCGTATTTTACTTAAAATAAAGTAGATGGTCATTTTTTTATTTAGCTGTGTTGCTATTAACTGTTTTCTTCTATAATGCTGCAATTATTTTTTATATGACATTTAAAACAGGGAACAATAATGCGCACTATGTATTGTGGCGAAGTGACTGAAGCAGTCCTAGGTCAAGAAATTGAGTTAGTAGGTTGGGTTAACAAACAGCGTGATTTAGGCGGCGTTATCTTTTTAGACATGCGTGACCGTGCCGGTATCGTACAGGTCTTTTTTGATGCCGACACACCACAAGCAACAGAACTTGCCACTACTGTCCGTAATGAATTCTGTATCAAAATTAAAGGCCAGGTGCGTGCACGTCCGGAAGGTCAGGTAAATAAAGATATGACCACCGGTGGCATTGAAATTCGCGGCCTTGAGCTGGAGGTGCTAAACCGTGCTGAGCCTTCACCATTGGACAGCAATCAGAACAATAGTGAAGAGCAGCGTTTACGCTACCGTTACCTTGATTTACGCCGCCCGGAAATGGCTAAACGGATGCAGTTCCGTGCTAAAGTAAGCAGCTTTGTGCGCCGTTTCCTCGATGATAATGGTTTTCTGGATGTTGAAACGCCAATTTTAACCAAAGCGACGCCGGAAGGTGCGCGTGATTATCTGGTACCGAGCCGTACCCATAAAGGTCAGTTTTTTGCTTTACCGCAATCTCCGCAGCTGTTTAAACAGTTGTTAATGATGTCCGGGTTGGATCGTTATTACCAAATCGTTAAATGTTTCCGTGATGAAGACTTACGTGCGGATCGTCAGCCTGAATTTACCCAAATCGATATTGAAACTTCGTTTTTGGATGCGGATCAGGTGATGGATCTCACTGAAGAGATGATTGTCAATCTTTTCAAAGAGATGCTGGATGTTGATTTAGGTAAATTCCCGAAAATGACCTATGCGGATGCAATGCGCCGTTTTGGTAGTGATAAACCTGACCTGCGTATCGACTTTGAATTAATTGATATTGCCGATTTAGTTAAAGACGTGGAATTTAAAGTCTTCTCTGATCCGGCCAACGATCCGGACAGCCGTGTTGCGGTGATCTGTGTGCCCGGTGGTGCTGCGCTTTCGCGTAAAAATATCGATGAATACGGTAAATTTGTCACTATTTACGGTGCTAAAGGGCTCGCATGGATGAAGGTCAACGAGGCAGCTAAAGGCCTTGAAGGGGTACAGTCACCCATCGCTAAATTCCTGAGCGAAGAGGTTGTCACTGAGCTGCTTGTCCGTAGCGGTGCTAAAGATGGTGATATCATCCTGTTTGGTGCTGATAAAGCGAATGTTGTTGCAGAGGCGATCGGTGCATTACGCCTGAAAGTGGCAGAAGATTTAGGACTGGTTAACGATCAGTGGAAACCACTTTGGGTTATCGACTTCCCGATGTTTGAACCGCTGGAAGATGGGGCATTAACACCGCTGCATCATCCGTTTACCGCGCCGGTTAATCTGACTGCAGCCGAGCTGGAAGCCAATCCGGTTGGCGCAA
This sequence comes from Psychromonas sp., assembly GCF_041586535.1. GTDB lineage: Bacteria > Pseudomonadota > Gammaproteobacteria > Enterobacterales > Psychromonadaceae > Psychromonas. The sequence continues at coordinate 13,047 of NZ_JBFGZY010000025.1, forward strand.
TCTCCAATGCCTACGATATGGTATTAAACGGTTGTGAGCTGGGTGGTGGTAGTGTGCGTATTCATAAGCAGGATATGCAGGCGGCTATTTTTCGTATCTTGAATATCAGTGATGAAGAAGCAAAAGATAAGTTTGGTTTCCTACTGGAAGCATTACAGTTTGGTGCTCCACCGCATGCCGGACTGGCATTTGGTTTAGACCGTCTGGTGATGCTGATGACCGGCACCAGCTCAATTCGTGAAGTGATCGCATTCCCGAAAACAGCTTCTGCGGCCTGCCCGTTAACCAATGCACCCGGTTTTGCTAATCCGGCTGCACTGGCTGAGCTAAATGTTGCTGTAATTGCCGAGCAAAAGAAAGCCGGCAAAGAATAAATAAACTGCTTAGACGGTTAACAAAAAGGGATGGCGAAAGCTGTCCCTTTTTTATCCATTTCAGCTTGTCATAACAATCAACAGATCAACATATTGCTAAACTGATATCTCTGGCATATATTCAGCAGATTGTTATTTTGCTAGGCGATTCGCTGTGACCCATATTCATCTCCCTGATTCTGCTCCTTTTGGTACTTTACTCGGTTATGCACCGGGCGGGGTAGCCGCTTACTCCTCTGATTATGAAACTGCCAGCGACAGCGAATATCCCAAGCGCAGTTCTTATCGTCATTATCTTGACGGCATCTATATGGGTTATAAATGGCAGTGCGTTGAGTTTGCCCGGCGCTGGATGTATCTTAACAAGGGGTATATTTTTGATGATGTGGCGATGGCCTATGAGATATTTAATCTGCGCTCAGTCAGGGATATCGCCAGCAATTCCAGACTGCCTATGTTTGCCTTTGCTAATGGCAGCAAACGTCATCCTGAGCCCGGCAGTTTATTGATCTGGGCTGAGGGCGGGGAGTTTGAAGAAACCGGTCATGTCGCTGTGGTCACCGAGGTGTTTGCCGATAAATTACGCATTGCCGAGCAAAATGAAGGCCATCAGATCTGGCCGGACGGGCGCTCCTACAGCCGCGAGTTAATCGCGACCACCACGGAAGAGGGGGAGTATTGGTTACAATGCTCCTACAATGATGCCACCATCTTAGGCTGGATGACGCAAACCGATAATGATCAGCATGCTGAGCCGACGGAGATTATCGATAAGCAGCTTTTTTGCCTGCAAAGCCGCAGGGCAAAAGATCGCGGTCGCAGTACAAAATCATGGCTGAATGTTGCAAACGAGGATGAAGCCGCCTACGTCAAAGCGATGCATGGTCATAAGCTCACCAGTGTTGGCGAAGATCAGCTGCGCTATTATGTATTGTCGGAAACTGCCCATGAAAGCTTAATCCGGGCGACCAATGAACTGCATGCGCTGTTTATGCACGCCACAGATTTTGTGCTGGAGCACCCAAAGCTGCTGGAAAAGTTTAATCTGCCCGCGCTGCTTTTACCCAAAATCCGCCAGTCATGGGATAACCGCCTGAATGAGCTGATTACCAGCCGCTTTGATTTTGCGCTTGCTGATACGGGAATGAAGGTTTATGAATACAATTGTGATTCCGCCTCCTGTTATATGGAAAGTGCAAAAATACAGGGTAAATGGGCGCGCCATTATGGCGTGACAGAAGGACAGGACAGCGGCAAAGAGCTGTTCGCTGCGCTGGTTAAAGCCTGGTCTAAAAGTAATGCGCGAGAACTGGTGCATATTTTACACGATGACGATCCTGAAGAGCGCTACCACGCCCTTTTTATTCAGGAAACGTTACAGGCTGCAGGGATAAAAACCAGGGTTATTGTCGGTTTTGATAGCTTGCAATGGAATGAAAATGGTCACATTATCGATGCTCAGGGCAAAGTGCTTACCTGGGTGTGGAAAACCTGGTCATGGGAAACTGCCTTGGATGAAATCCGCTGTCAAATAGAAGCGGATGCGCGTTTAACGGAGCCTTTTGAGCCACGCTTTAAGCAGGGTAAAACACCCCGACTGGCTGATGTTCTGCTCAATCAGCACATTATGATTTTTGAGCCGCTGTGGACCCTTATTCCCAGTAATAAAGCGATTTTGCCGGTACTCTGGTCATTGTTTCCCAACCATCCTCTGCTGCTGCAAACTGAGTTTGAGTTAAGCACGGAGCTGCAGGCCGGCGGCTATGTCAGTAAACCGATCGTCGGGCGCTGTGGTGCAAATATTCAACTGGTCAATCAGGACAATGATATTATTGAGCAAACCTGCGGTAAATTTACAGCACAGGATCAGATCTATCAGGCGCTCTTTCCACTGCCGCGGGTTGATGGTTATTATGTTCAGGTTTGTACTTTTACGGCGGCAGGTAAATATGCGGGCAGCTGCCTGCGTGTTGATCCGAGTATGATCATCAGCAAAGACAGTGACTGTATGGCGTTACGTTTTGTTGATGATGAGCAGATCACCGGGCAGCACAACTAAATTTTTTGCGCAACAAAGTAATAGAAAAGGCAACAGCGTAATGGCTAAACAGAAGGCAATTATTAAGATACAGACCTATGGGATCCACAGCCATTGGGATGCCAAGTCGAAACAGTTGCCAAAAATAAAAGAGTTTACCACGGATATCCCCGCGGAAATTGATATTGAATTTGGCTTTATTATCAATATCAAAAAGGCCCGCGGCGCAAAAATTCGCTATTGTATTGATCATCCGCAGGTGCATGATAAAAGGGGAGAGCCCTGTGCCCCGTTTGTCGGAGAGGTACATGTGAGCAATAATGACTGGGATTTTTATCTCGGTGATACTATCTGGGCACCGGTTGCCGACAAATGTGGTCCTTGGCGAATGACCATAGAATTAAATAATGTAATTGTTGCTGATAAAACCTTTATTGTCTTTGTCGAAGAAGAACGCTCGGATGAAACCTCTTTTTGGAAAAATCGCGGTTATTAAACGTCTGTTAAAATTCTCCTTGTATTAGATTGCAAATAGTTTGGGTATATACCCATGATACTTCAAGATGCAAAGTCAGCAAGGTCAATTGTGCCGAGATGCTAGACATAAAATTGAAGTCTAGTTATTCTACAGAGATATTTTATAACAAAGCAGATTGGTGCAATTTCCCTTGCCCTGCGGGGCGCGAGCTCGAAAACCAGTTCTGCGTTGCACCAATCGAAAAGGGAGTAACCATTACCTCATGTTGCGCCTTGCTCTGATTTCCAAGCTCGTGCCTGACAAAGCATTTTGAAGTAACATGGGTATATCGTGCGGAATTCGCTTTTAAAGCTTGCTTAGTTGCCAGCCACAAAAGATAAACAGGCCCTAATTTCAGTTTCTAAAAAGAGAAAAATAATGGAACTTAAAAAGTTAAATAATAGTGAACTGCTTATTGAGCTTGAAAAACTTAACAGTGCGTTGCAGTATCCTTGGAAAATAGAGAATGAGAAATTAAGTAAAACATTTATGTTTAAAAATTTTATCGATGCATTTGCTTTTATGACTCAAAGTGCGCTTTATGCGGAAAAGAAAAATCATCACCCGGAGTGGTTTAATGTTTATAATAAAGTTGTTATTCAGTTAACTACCCATGACGTTGCAGGGATAACACTTAAAGATTTTGATTTAGCCAAAAAAATGGAATCATTGATATAACGCTTATAGCATGCAGCTTAACATCAAAAATAGCGGTGTTTTGTAGCAGCGATTGTACGTCATAACCCTGCTATTTTTAATTTTCCCTACACTGTCCCAGCCCGCCTGCACACTGTTTTGCCGCACCTTTACCCTGTCTACATCTTTCTGCGTGGTTTAATTTGTATACAATTTTAGTGTTTTTTTTGATCTTTTGTAGATATAGTTACATTTCAGAAAAACAAGCTGTATAACTCGACTGTATGTAAAACAATCAATTTATTGCTGTTAAAATAAACTGGTTAAGGGGAAATTTATGGTTGAGAAAATCACAGCCATGCTGGGTCTGGTGGGCGTTTTATCCCTGTTGTGTCAGTGGATTGGCTGGAAAGTTCGCTTGCCGGCAATACTGCCTCTGTTAATCTGCGGTTTGTTTATCGGACCTGGATTAGACATTCTGAAACCTGATGAGATATTCGGCGATCTGCTGTTTCCTATTATCTCCTTAGGGGTTGCTATTATTCTTTTTGAAGGTGCGTTAACGCTGAATTTCAAAGAGATTAAAAATCATGGCCGAATGGTAACCAATCTTGTTTCTGCCGGTGCTGTTATCACCTGGGGTTGTATTGCCACCGCGACACATTTTCTACTTGAATTTCAATGGCCGCTGGCGACCTTGTTTGGCGCATTAGTAGTGGTAACCGGACCGACTGTGATTGTGCCTATGCTGCGCAGTATTAAACCGAAAACCGAGTTGGCGCGTATTCTGCGTTGGGAGGGGATTATCATCGATCCCATTGGCGCATTACTGGCGGTGCTGGTTTTTGAGTACATCTCATTCGCATCAGATCCCACAGTGCATGTGCTGTATGCCCTAGGCAGAACATTAGCTACCGGTATCAGCTTTGGTATGATCAGCGGTTATTTTGTGGGCTATCTGCTAAGAAATAATTTATTACCTCACTATTTAAAAAATGCTGCGGTGATAACTATTATGCTCGGCGTATTTGTCGCGGCCAATCTAAGCCAGGAAGAATCCGGTTTATTGACCGTCACTGTGATGGGGATTCTGCTGGCCAATATGCGTGGTGTGGGCGTTTCCGAAATTCTTGAGTTCAAAGAAACATTAACGGTACTGGTCATCTCTGCTCTGTTTATTCTGCTCGCGGCACGTTTAGATTCGCAAGCCTTACTCAGTTTAGGCTGGCAGGGCATTGCCCTGTTAGCTGTTGTGCTTTTTATTGCCCGACCGTTAAGTGTCTGGTGCTGTGGAATAGGCACCTCCTTAAGCAGGCAGGATAAATGGTTTTTAAGCTGGATGGCTCCACGCGGAATTGTTGCTGCAGCGGTTTCCTCTTTATTTGCGATCAAACTTGAAGAGATCGGCGTTGCAGGGGCAGAGATGATAGTACCTCTGGTTTTTCTGATCATCATCGGCAGTGTGGTTATCCAGAGCATCACCGCGGCACCCTGGGCAAAGTTTTTAGGCGTTACTAAAGAAAAATCGCAGGGGATTTTGATTTTCGGTGCCTCTGTTTTCCCGCGGGAATTAGCCAAGGTGTTACAATCAAACAATGTGCGAGTGATCCTCGCCGATAATAACTGGGATAATATCAGGCTTGCGCGTATGAGTAATATTCCAGTCTATTACGGTAATCCTGCATCAGCACATGCGCTTAACTTTCTTGATATGACCGGCATAGGGCGCTTATTGGTGTTATCTCCCTATCGGCAGCTTAATCCCATGGTCAGTTTTCATTATCAGGATTTATTCGGTTCGGAAAAGGTATTCGGGCTGAATAACCGTGATGAAACCACGCCCAGGCATAAATTGTCAGAAACCTACCTGCAGCGCTTATGTTTATTTGGTGAAACAGTTTCCTATGCTAAATTAGCCCTGTTGATGTCTAAAGGTGGTGTTATTAAAAGTACAACGCTGACCGACAACTTTAACTTTACCGATTTTCGTACCTGCTATGGTGATTCAGCACTGCCCCTTATCTATATACATAAAGGTAAAGTGCGCATATATACGGCCTCAGAGCCTATACCCAATAGCGGCATCGTGCTGATTAGTCTGTTGCCGATACCGGCTCAGAAGCTGGCTAAAAAACATCATCAGATGCTGCTGGCGCAGCGCGATAATCTGTTAAATGAGGGGCCGCTGGAAGATGCAAATATTAAACGTGCTAAAAGCAGTCATTATTTTAAAAAAATAAAAAAGGTGGTCAGCAATACTGTTGGTTACAAAGGTCGTGCAAAAAAAGCTTAAGCGTTTTTTCTCTGCGGGCTGTTTTAAATAACGATAGGATCAAAGGTGTTTGACAATTTAAAAAAAGCGACATTAATCAAACGTTACAAACGCTTTCTCGCCGATGTGCGCCTGGAAAGCGGAGATATTGTGACGATATATTGCCCTAATACCGGTGCAATGACTCACTGTGCCGATCCGGGTGATCAGGTTTGGTATAGCACTTCAAACAACCCTAAACGGAAATATAAACACACATGGGAGCTGACCCTTAATAAAGCGGGAGATTGGATTTGCATCAATACGGCAAGAGCTAATCAGTTTGTCGGGGAGATGCTTAGACAGGGGGAGATCGAAGCCTTAGCGGGTTATGAGCATATTCAAGCGGAAGTTAAATACGGCAGTGAGAATAGCCGTATCGATTTTCTATTAAGTGATGAAAGTCGAGCGGATTGTTATGTTGAGGTGAAAAGCTGTACCTTACTGGAAGCGCCTTTTGCACAGGGACAAGGTTTTTTTCCTGATACCGTGAGCGTGCGTGGTCAAAAGCATTTGCGGGAATTAATGGAGATGAAAGAGCGGGGCAAGCGCAGTGTTTTACTGTTTGCCGTAATGCATAGCGGTATAAAATCGGTGCAGGCGGCAGGGCACATTGATAGTAAATATGCACAGCTGTTTGAGCTGGCCAAACAGGCCGGTGTCGAAGTCATCTGCTGTTATCCGGAATTTTCCACGGCCAATTTCGGCCCCTGACTGCTACAGGTAAAAAAATGCCCGGACTTTTTCAACCGGGCATTTGTTCTTAGATAAGGATCACCTCCATTGTGGTTGTTAACAAGCAGAACAGTAATCTTTTAATCTGTTACCTCCTCAACATACCTGTCGGTGTGGATAACGAAATTCCTGTCGGGGAATTTTTTACATGCTTAAAAGCAGTTAATGACTATTCTTTACTTTTTAAAACGCTTATCCTTCTCTTTATATTTACTCTTATATTTTAATAGGTTAAACAATATTTGCGCATTTTCAATGCTAAAAAAACGGTTTATTTAAAGTTAATTTCCAGAAAATGCCAGACAGATCACTTTTTGCTGCTGTAAAACAGGACGGTGGGGGGGCGTGGGACAGCTACTAAGCTCTGTTGCACCTCCCGTTTTAGTAAAGGAAAGGTATAAAACATATCACATGTCACATATCAATATCATATACCTACACCCTATTTAATTGATCTGGCTTTTTCCATCTAAAGTCGATATTTTAATTACTGAGCTGATTTTCAATCATAATCAGTTCAAAGCAATGCTCCTAAAGTACTGTGATATTATTTTTTAGAACTAAATCTATATAAAAAACAAATGATTGTTGATAGATGTGGAATGGCATTTGTTGTTTAGATAATAAAGTCTTGAGTCAGCTTGATAATAAAATTGCTCTGTTCGTAACTGATGTGCAGAAATTTTGCTCCTAAAATAACGTCAACTGACAGCTGTATTATCAAATTAAAATATTTGTCGTCACGGATGAACGGGAAAGATAGTGATAAAATTTTTGAATGAGACTGCTCATTGGCTGGATTGGCAATGCCATATGATATCTGATGTAAAACGTGGCGGCGTGTTTCTGGCGCCAGAAAGCACAGATAGTCAGCTGCAGAGGCTGGCATTGTGGCCGGATTGCAACTATGTCTCTCCGATGCTTGAGAGCATCGCAGCAAAAACAATTAAAGACGGTACAGGAATAACTCAACAAGAAATTAATGATGGCTCTGATCTACTGGACTATATAAGTTATCCGTTGCTCCGGAAAAACTGCGTAGTAGGTTCTGTTGTACTGGCAATCACTGCTCGCTCAGCGCAACAGCGCCAGGCCGTACTGCTGTTATTGCAATGGGGTAGCGCCTTCATGGAGAAAATACTGGAGCGGGGTGATAATGAACATCCGCAAGCCGCAACGTTAGCACTGAATGCAGTCGCATTTCTTTCCCGCAATGAACCTTTAGCGGTTGCGGGGTATCACCTCTGTAATCTCCTGGCAGACAGTTTAGATTGTTCGCGAGTTGTCTTTGGCCTGCGCAGCGGATTGCAGGTACGTGTTATAAGTATGTCACATCAGCTTCAATTCGACCGTCGGATCGTGCGGGTCAGCCAAATTGAATTTGCGATGGAAGAATGTATCGAGCAAAATCAGAGCATTATTCTGCCTGCCTCATCCGCAGATACGCATGGCGTTATTACAACCCATGCGCAACAGCTGCTGAAAGACAACAATGGCTCGGTTTGTTTAATTCCCCTGCGCAGTAGCGAGTCACTGATTGGTGTGATCTGCCTGGTTTGCGACAAAACAAACCACTTCGATAACACCACAGTCAAGCAGCTCACGACTATTGCGGATCATATCGCGCCCGTTATCGCTCTGAATATCAGCAACGTCAAGCCCGCCTGGAAAAAAACACTTGCCACTATCAACACGCAGCTGCAATGCTTAATAGGCTCTGGATATTTACGTTCGAAATTAATAATGGCCGGCAGTATTATTATGATCGGGTTGTTAACGCTGCTGCAGACTGATCACATTATCACCGCAAAAGCCTCGGTTGAAGGTAAAATACAACAAGCGATCGTCGCACCTTTCAGCAGCTATATTGCAACCGCCAGCGTAAGGGCCGGAGACAGCGTTGCTCAAGATCAGATCCTCGCGACGTTAGATGATCGGGATCTGCGGCTTGAATATGAAAAATGGTCCAGTGAACGTGATAAACAGGCAAAAGAATACCAGCAGGCGTTAGCGCAGCGGGATCGTGCTCAAGTCAGCATTCTGGTGGCACGTATCGCGCAGACCGATGCTCAGTTGAGTAGTATAGAGGAAAAGCTGCAGCACACCCGGTTACGAGCCCCATTCAGTGGTTTGTTGGTGAGCGGTGATTGGACTCAAGCTCTGGGCACGCCTATCGAACGAGGTCAACTGCTGTTTGAGATCATTCCAGCTAAAAATTATCGCATAACGTTACAAGTTGATGAGCACGACGTAGCCGGCCTGAATTCAGGACAAAACGCAAATCTTCGTCTGACCGGACTGCCTGAGCAATCAATCCAATTGCGTATTTCACGTATTCTTCCCATCGCCTCAGTGGGGCAAGGCAATAATAATTTTCGCGTTGAGTCTGAAATCGTCGATCCACCACAAGGATTACGTCCCGGTATGCAGGGAATTGCCAAGATTGTCGTTGGTCGCGGCAGCTTATTAAAAGTGTGGACCTATTCACTACTTGCTCGATTACGCCTGTGGGCGTGGTCATTGGGTTTCTGATGGTGGGCTAATATGATTACTGAGCAGCAGACCTCATCACTTTGGCAGCATGTCGCAGAATTGCGCCCCTGTCTGCGCAAACATGTACGCATTCTCGTTCAAGACTACCGGGGTGAGCGCTGGTATCTCCTGCATGATGAATCTGCCGGGCGGTTCACCCGTTTCAATGCGACGGCCTATGAAGTAATAGGCCGTTTGAATGGCGATTTCTCCGTTCGGGAAATCATGTATCTGGCAAATACGGCGCGCAGCGCAGATGAATTACTCGAAACAGAAGATATATTAAATATTCTGGCGCAATTACAGAGTGCTGAAGTACTGCGCGATGGTCTTCCCTTAGGCGGACAAGATGTTATTAACCGCTATTCTCAATCTCAACACGCAAAACGATCAACGCTAAACAACCCGCTGGCAATTCGCATTCCGCTCTTTGATCCGGATCGTTTTCTTAATTATTTAGCGCCCCTGGCGCGGCTGTGCTTTTCTGCGCAAGGTTTTTGGGTGTGGTTGAGTATTATATTGGCCGCGCTGGTTTTAGCCGTGGCGAATGCGCAGGAGATAGTTGCTGCGGTCGGGGCCAAAACCCTAAGCCCTTCAGAATTACTTGCTTTCTGGCTACTCTATCCGGTTATCAAGATATTGCATGAACTTGGTCATGGAATGGCAGTAAAAGCGGGGGGGGGAGAATCTCATGAAACCGGCATAACGCTGTTGTTATTTATGCCGATTCCCTATATTAATGCTTCTGCATCCTGGGCATTTCGCGATAAACAACGCCGTGCGCTGGTGGGGGCTGCCGGTATACTGGTAGAGCTTTTTCTGGCTGCGCTGGGGTTGTTTGTCTGGCTTCTTACCGAACCGGGAATAGTTCATGAGAGCGCATTCAACATGATGCTTATTAGCGGTGTATCAACGCTGCTATTTAACGGCAACCCCTTACTGCGTTACGATGGTTATTATGTACTTGCAGATCTTTTAGAAATCCCTAACCTGGCATCTCGTTCAAGCCGTTTTTATCTGTACCTTATTCAGAAATATGTTCTTGGAATGACCGGCCTGCGCACGCCGGTAACAGCTGATGGCGAAGGTGCCTGGTTTCTTTTCTATGGACTGGCTTCGCCTGTTTATCGATTGACCGTGCTGATTGCCATTGCCTTATATCTGTCCAGTGAGTTTCTGATTGTCGGCGTTATATTAGCCAGCTGGGTGGTATTTAAACAAATACTCAAACCGCTGCTGCAGACTCTGAGCTTTCTCGCCATTAGTCCGCGCCTTGAAGCACGCCGGGTACGTGCTTTTTCTACGCTCGCAGCATTGATTATTGTCTGCGTTGCTCTGCTACAGGTTCCCGTTTCCCTGACCACGCAGGCACAGGGGGTGGTATGGTTCAACGATCAAGGACAGATTCTCAGTCCATCCAACAGCTTCGTTAAACAGGTTTTGGTTGCATCAGGCAGTGATGTTAACGCAGGCGATCTGCTTTTGCGGCTTGAAGATAACACTTTGAGTACACAGTACAATATATTAGAAGCACGTTTGCAGGAGTTGCGCACAAAACAGCTTTTTGAACGTAAAAGCAGTCGGGTGCGGGGCGCGATGGTCGAAGACGATATCAAAGCGGTGACCGCAGAGCTGCAGCAAGTGAACGCACAGCTCGCCGCACTGCAGGTAATAAGCCCGGTCAGCGGACACTTCATATTACATGATCCGCATGAGTTACGTGGAGAATTTGTACGGCAGGGAGAAATATTGGGTTACGTTATTCAGGATGAACAGCCGATTGTGCGTGCCGTGGTAAAACAGGCACGCGCAGGTTTGCTGCGCTCAAGACCCGGCCCGATTGAGGTGATGTTGCCGGGGCAGATGGATAGTCCCGTTCAGGCGACACTGTTACGTGAAGTACCGGCTGGCAGTACAACGCTACCCAGTATCGCACTTGGGGCGCTCGGTGGCGGTTATATCAGCGTAGATATGCGAGATGAAAGCGGCTTGACTGCGACTGAAAAAGTTTTTCAGTTTGATCTGGCGCTACCCGCTGGCACTAAGGTGACTGGTATCGGCGGACGTGCTTATGTGCGCCTGGATCATGGCAGCGAATCGCTATGGGCTCAGTGGATGAGGAGTATGCAGCAGCTATTGCTAAGTCATTTACTCCCTGTAACAGGATAACTGCGTAGTCAAATGTCAGTTCATAGCAAAAGAATTAATGAAGTGATCATGTATTGCGCAGGAAAAATTAGCGCTAACAAGGCGTGAGTTGCAGGAGATAGTTGTTCTCACTTCAAAATTCACAACACAGTTAGGGGGGATTTTAACAAGCTGGACTGATCACCTGTTTAGTTCTTTTGGTATCACAAAGCAGTGGAACCAGAGATGGTGCTAGCGAGAAGATATCATCTAACTCATGCTCTTTTTTCTTATAATGCGGGGAGCTTCAATTTCGGGGAAATGTTGAACAGGTATAGTTATGTTTTGTTTGCTCATTGGTGATTTACTAGATCAGGGCAAATTATATTTAAATACCAAGATGCTAAGGACAGTTATGGTTTATATTCGGAAAAAGCGTGGCTTTTTATTACTACTTGCACAGTTAACATGGCTACCTGCATTCGTATCAGGGGCGGAAGTTGATCCGCTACCCAGTGAACTTCAGTCGCTGGATTGCGTCATTAATCCCAGTGTCGTTGCAGATTTAGGCAGTAGCGTTCCAGGGGTGCTCAGTTCAATACGAGTAGACCGCAGCGATTTCGTCCATTCAGGTGATATCATCGCTGTGCTGGAGTCAAAAGTTGATATGGCCTCGCTGGAACTGGCACGTACGCGCGCCGCTCTAACCGCTGAAATAGATTTGCGCCGGATAAATGCCGATTTTGGTCAACGTCAAAGCAGGCGTATTGAAGATCTGTACAGCCGCGAAATGGTTTCCAACAAAGAGATGGATCAGACACAAACTGAGACAAATCTGACCAGAATTCAACTTCGTCAGGCGCTCGATAATCAAAAATTAGCGCAGCTGGAACTGCTTCGTGCTCAGGAGGTTGTCGACCGCAATGTGATTCGCAGCCCCATTACCGGGGTCATTATGGAGCGTTTCAAGACACTGGGCGAATACGTTGATGCTCAAGCCATTGTTCGCGTTGCCCAACTCTCTCCCCTCCATGTCGAAGTTATCATCCCGGTCGAGCAACTGGGTAAAGTGCACCCGGGCATGTTGGCAGAGGTCTGGACTGACAGCATTGATGGAAAGTGGCAAGCTGAAGTTAGCCGCATAGATCGCGTTGCAGATGTCGCCAGCGGCACCTTCGGTGTGCGCCTGACGCTGGAAAATCCGGATTATAAAATACCGGCAGGGCTGCGCTGCCGCGTTAGCTTCCTCCCTTCTGAAAGAGTCGCTGAACCAGAAACTACGTCCGTGAACGATTTCGTATCGCAAAAAATAACTGATATGAACCATACACAGGGAGAGCAATGTGGTTGGTTAGGCCCTTATCCGGATTTCGATGCCGCTCAGCAAAAGGCGACGGCATTGCGGATTAACGGTGTGTACAGCGAGGTGCAAAAAAGAAAAGAAAATGTGCAGACGGGGACCTTAGTTCTGTCGCCAGCTTTTGACTCTAAAAAGCAAGTCGATGTCTACCTTAGACGCCTGCGTGAGGCGGGTGATAAAGATCACTTTCAACTCGCCCAAAGCGCTGATCAATCCTATTATGTCTCGCTTGGTTATTATTCGCAGAATGACAGTACCGAAAAACGTATCAAGCAACTGCAAAGCAAAGGCTTCAGCGTAGAAACGCAACCCAGATACACATTACAGGAACGCTACTGGTTATTAGTAAACGGCAATTTCTCCCTGCTTGATGCAGACACTCAGCAGGAATTGGAAAACGCCGCCAAGGACAAGGAAATAACGCCCTGCAATCTGCAGATCGCCGCTAAATAACACAATAGCGGCAGTTCGATCAGCAATTGCCATTGGTTACATTTATCCTACGGACAGGATCTTTATCAGTTATGAAAAAATCAGCATCCGCAAAGAAATACAAGCATGCATCTCCCGTTATCGAAGGGCTCGAACCACGGATTCTCCTCTCTGCCGATCTGCCGGGGCTGGATTTGTTGCCGGATGACTTCGGTCAACAAGGGGATATCGCCACTGATGATATTTTATCCGATGCGCAGGCGGAGTTCACTCGTCTTGATACGCAATTTGCGGCTGTGGACGATGCCGATATCAGCAATACAACACAGGAGGAAGATACCCCGGACCCACTGCTGCAATCCGCTGACCTGCAGGCAGACGTTCGTTACGAACTGCTGGTTATCGATGCCGGTGTTGAAGATTATTCGCTTTTAGTAGAGAGCCTGCAGGCACAAGCCGGGGATGATACCATCCTTGAAGTGCTGATCCTGGATTCAAACCGCAACGGCATTGAGCAGCTCAGCGAGATTCTTGCTGACCGGCAGGACCTTGATGCCCTGCACCTGATCTCGCATGGTTCATCAGGCTCGCTGCAAATAGGCAATAGCCAGATAACCCAGGTTGAGTTAGCGCAAAATTCACAGGTGATAAGTGGCTGGGCAAACGCCTTTTCTGCCGATGCCGACCTGCTTATCTACGGCTGTGATCTGGCTGCGGATGCACAGGGAGAGCTGTTTATTGACACCCTCGCCACGCTGACCGCAACTGATGTGGCGGCTTCAGATGATTTGACGGGCAGTGCGGGCTTGGGCGGTGACTGGGAGCTGGAATACCAGAGTGGTGATATTGAAAGCGGGGAATTTTTCAGCAACGTAGATCTGAACGATTGGCAGCATCTTCTGGACGCAGCCGTCGATAATACCTCTAGCGGCACGAGTATCGCGGATAATTTAACCATTTCGCATACCACCTCCGGCACAGACAGGTTGATGCTGGTGGGGGTTTCCCTAAATAAGGGTGCTGGCTCAGCGGTGACCTCCATTACCTACAATGGCGACGCCCTCACTCTCGTTGGTAGCAGCTCTAATGGTGATGCGGTCGCTGAAATATGGCAGCTAGTCAATCCAGATCTGGGGACCTATGATGTTAATATCCTTCTCAATGGTAAAACCGACGGTAACGCCGCCGGTGTCATGACTTTTACCGGCGTCGACCAGACATCAGCACTGGGAGTTTTTGGCTCAGCATCCGGAGGCTCCGGCGGTAGCGCCTCGGCGACGATCAGCTCGGCCTCAGAAGAGCTTGTTTTCGGTATCATCGCGGTTGATGAAGACTCAAATTATGATCTCGCTCCCGGAGCGGATCAAACTGAAGATTGGGATCTCTATCCAGGCAAGGGTATCAATGCTGGTGGCAGTACTAAGGCTGGAGCTGATGATGTTGAGTTGTCCTGGGGGTGGTCGGGCAGCGACAATTGGGCGGCTGCTGGCGTGTCTATCAAACCTTCCAGCAATAGTGCGCCTGTGGCGGTCGATGATGAAATAATAAGTGCGAGCGAAGACACGCTATTCACTTCAACTGTCGATCTGCACTTCAACGATACTGATCCGGATGGTGACAGCCTGACTGTCGTGGCCGGCACATTTGCAACAACGCAGGGCGGTTCTTTAGAGCTGGCAGCTGATGGCAGCTACACTTACATGCCTGCTGGCAATTTTACCGGCACGGACTCTGTCGACTATACCGTCACTGACGGGAGCTTGAGCGATACAGGAATGCTGACCATCACCGTTAACGCGGTCAACGATGCACCTGTTATTGACTTAGATTTAGATGATAGTTCTGGTTCTACGGGAGCAGATTATCAAACTACCTATGTTGAGGGGAATGCTCCAGTTATCATTGTAGATAACGACGTATCTCTCGTGGATGTTGATAGTTCAAACCTGAACTCTATTTTAGTCACTTTAATAAACCAGATAGATGGAGCCAACAAAGAGACTCTTTCAGCAGACACTAGCGGAACCTCTTTAAATGTGACATGGGATAGGGCTGCTACTGCTACTACTGGAGTTTTAACGATAGATGGCAGTGGTACAATTGCTGATTATCTCTCAGTGCTTTCTAGCGTAACCTATGAAAATACTTCTAATAACCCAAACACTATAGACAGAGTTATAACTTTTGTCGCTAATGATGGAACAGATGAGAGTCTTGTAGCTACGACAACGGTATCTATAACATCTATAGCAAATGGAACCAAAGCCCCTAAAGCAGTAGATGATGCTTTTACTGTGGATGAGGGCTCTATTAATAATTCTCTAGACCTGGCTAAAAATGATACAGATGGAGATGGTGATTTAAATATTTCATCTATAGCGATTGTTTCCGGTCCAAGTAATGGTTCTTTGGTTGTTAATGATGATGGCACTGTAAGTTACACCCATGATGGTTCTGAGACTACGGCAGATAGTTTTACCTATAAGATTTATGATTTGATTGGTGCAGAATCAAATGAGGCTACGGTTGATCTGACGGTAACTCCTGTAAACGATGCGCCAGTGTTGGACGCAAGCAATAGCCCGGTACTTACGCCAATTGATGAAGACGCAGGCGCACCGTTGGGAGCCGTGGGTTCGCTGGTGTCGGAACTAGTAGATTTCGCCACGCCAACCGGCCAGGTGGACAATGTCACAGATGTCGACAGTGGAGCCGGATTGGGCATTGCAGTGACTGCTGCCGACACGATCAACGGTGTTTGGTATTTCAGCATTGACGGCGGGACGAACTGGAATCTACTGGGAACGGTCAGTGATTCTAACGCGCGATTGCTCGCCGCCGACGCATCGACGCGATTGTATTTTCAGGCCAATGCGGATTACCACGGCACGCTCGCTGACGCGATCACCTTCCGGGCCTGGGATCAATCCAGTGGAAGCAATGGTGGGGTAGCAAATACTAGCGGCCTGACGGGCAACTTTCTTGATAATTTCAGCGCAGTTTCTTATGGCAATAATGACGGAAGTTTAAATTGGTCGACTGACTGGATTGAAAAAGATAAAAACACAACCGTCAGTGACGGCTATTTTTATGTATCGGCAGGTAAGTTTTATACCGAAGGCCATGATACCGGCAATTATGCCTATCGCGAGGTTGACCTCAGCGGTGCTGTCTCGGCTAATTTGACATTTTCTTATGATAACGCACTAGTAAATAACGCGACTATCGTAGTTGAAATATCTGACGACGGTGGTGCGACTTTTTCGGCCTTGAGCGGTTTGACGTTTGATGAAAATAACAACGTTGGTGTAGGAACCGCCAGCGCGGATATTAGTGCTTACATTGCTGCAAATACCCAAATTCGTTTTTATGTGGCGGGCATGGAAACAGGTGCCGGCAAATATGATATGAATGTAGATAATGTAGAAATTGCCGCCATCGGTAATTCTGGCGGCACCAGTGCCTTCTCGAACGCCACCGACACTGCCAGCCTGGTGATCATCCCGGTCGCCGACACACCATCGGTTACCAGCACCACGACGGACGAAGATATCCAGTCGACCGCCGGACTGGTAATTTCGTCCAACACGGCAGATGGCGCCGAAGTGAGCCATTACAAAATCACCGGTATCTCCGATGGCACGCTCTACAAAAACGACGGTACCACGCAGATATTTGACGGTGAATTCATCACCGTTGCCGAAGGGAACGCCGGTCTGAAGTTCACGCCGACAAGCGATTTCAATGGCAGCGGTAGCTTTACTACCCAGGCATCAACCTCTGACAGCGATGCCGGCTTGGGTGGCGGTACCACAGTTGCCAATATTACCGTCGATCCGGTAAATGATGCACCGACCGCAGCCAATAACACCATAGAGACCAGTGAAGACGTCGATTACGTATTCAGCGCAGCCGATTTCAATTTCAGCGATGTCGATAGCGGCGATTCTTTGCAACAGGTGCGAATTACTGCTTTGCCTGCGAACGGCACGCTACAACTGTCGGGGGTAGATATCGACATTAACCAGGTCATAGAAATTGCCGATATCGATGCGGGCAACTTAGTGTTTGTTCCGACCGCTGATGAAAACGGCACTGGCTATGCCAATTTTGAATTCGAAGTGAGCGACGGAGTGTCGGTTGGCGCGACGGGAACTGTTCTTAATTCGTTCCCCACCACGACGCCCCAGATAAACTCGATGAGTGGACTGGCCTTCGATGGCACTAGTCTGTGGCTCACCAGTCCGAATGATGATGAGATTTATAATTACGACCCCGCCGGTAACCTGATCAGCAGTTTTGCCTCGCCAGGGACTTTTCCGACCGGAATCACATTCGATGGCACGAACTTATGGGTAGTCGATCGTGATGCCAACATGGTCTATGAAATCGATACGCTCGGTAATATGCAGTCGAGCTTCGCCACGCCCGGCACTGATTCGCGCGGCCTGACTTGGGACGGCAGCAGTCTGTGGCTAGTCGAAGGTAGCGGCTCGCTTATCTATAAGCTCAGCACTACGGGGGCGGTTGAATCCAGCTTTGCCTGGCCGGATGATGATTACATGCGTGATATCACCTGGGACGGCAGCAGTTTGTGGGTGGCCGACGGCAACGACCAGCAAATCATTCAGATTGATACTGACGGTACCTTTATTTCCAGCTTCACCTCGCCCAGCACCCACGCAACAGGCCTCACATTTGATGGCATCGAGTTCTGGCACGCCGACGCCGATACCGACATTATTTATCAACTTGCAGGTTCGAATAGCGTGGGGTACTCAGCTTCCGCCTATACGATGACGATCGATGTCACTGCGGTGAACGATGCGCCGGTAATTACAAGCCCAAGCGGCACTTACTCCTACACTGAGAACGCAGGTGCGGTTGTACTTGGGGGGAGCGCAACGCTAAGCGACTCTGATTCGGCTGACTTCAACGGTGGTCAACTGGTATACCAAATTTCAAACAACGGTCTTGCAGAAGACCGGCTTGACATTCGCAATCAGGGGACAGCAGCAGGCCAGATTGGTGTCAGCGGCTTGAATATCACCTACGGCGGCACGGTCATCGGCACGTATAACGGCCCCTCCACCGGGGTGACACCGCTTGTTGTTGATTTTAACTCATCGGCTACCGTTGCAGCGGTTAAAGCAACGATTAACAACCTGTCTTACGAGAACACCTCGGAAGACCCGACGGCATCCACTCGTACCTTGCAGGCTTATACTACGGATGGCGACGGCGGGACCAGTAACACCGCTAGTCTTAAAGTTGCGGTTCAGCCTGTAAACGATGCACCGGTGATCAGCTCTGGTGGAGTTGCGACTGCCATTGATGAAAACAGTGGTGCAGGACAAGTTGTTTATACGGTCACCGCAACCGATGTTGATACGGCAGATACGCTGACTTATTCGTTGTCTGGCAGCGATGCCAGTAAA
>NZ_JBFGZY010000026.1:0-30915 GCF_041586535.1 Psychromonas sp.
GATCTATTTAGGCGTAGGAAAAATGGATGAAAGCAAGGCATTGATTGCAGTAACTAGTTGTTCTAATTACAAAATCAATAACAAAGACTAAAACGTAGTTTTATGTCTAGCTAGCATTCATTTTAACAAGCATAAATGAATACATAATTATCGGATTTGGTATTACTAACGATGATACCTACTTAGCAATAGATTAACATGGCGAGTTAAGTTGCAAAGAATTATATTCGCAAGTATGGCTCCTTGGCGGTTCATTTTTCGAGATAAGAACAGTTGGGATCCAGGCCATCGGCTGATAGCTGAAAATAACTGTCAATTTATATGTGGCTTAGGTAGTCTTACAGGATCCCGCTTCACCGGTAATAATCACCACCTGATTATCACTGCTCATTTCTAGAGAGGGTCTCTATTGTTGACTTGTTCGTTTACTGACAAATATTTATCGCCTACTTGTTCAATGAGAATTTTATTTTTTGCATAGTTAACGGTGACTTGAGCAATAACCTCATTTGGGTTAATGAGTTTTACCCTGATGTTTTTTGCTTTTAATATCAGCGGAATCTCAGTACACCCCATAATGATCGCTTCAGCGCCATTTGCTATTAAAAATGAAGCGGCTTGCTCCATCATGCTTATATTTTTCTTATTTAGCCCTGCAGTTCTAAATGAAAAAACAGCCTCATGAGCCAACTCTTGAATATCTTCAGGTACTGCGATAACGCGAATACCATACTCAGCAAATGCATCCTGAAACATGCCTGTTTTCATAGCACCTTTGGTGGCCAACACACCAACTTTTTTTATGCCCTCTACAGCCTCTATTGTTGCTAAAACAGTTTCTCCAATAATATGAAGAACGGGTATCGTAACGGCTTGTTTGACATAGTGATAGAAGTAATGCGCAGTATTTGCACCGAGTATAATAAAATCGGCACCGGCTTTTTCAATGTTTTTAGCGGTTAATGCCATCGCCGGCCCCGGGTTTTCCCCACCTCCTAAAATGGCATCCTGACGACTTGGTAGCTTAGGGTTATTATCGATTATGATGCGTAGATGATCATTGTCATTTTCAATATTTGTGTGTTTTACAATATCAGTGAATATATCTATCGTTGCTTCCGGCCCCATACCACCTAAAATTCCGACAACCTTTTCTTTTTTATTGTTCATTTTTTATCTCATTATAAAGGGCAAAGAAGATCCTCTGATAACGATACAAGCGGGATAAATCCCGCTTGTATCGCTGCTATTCAATAAATTAAAATTAATTGCAAAAGGTTTATCTGATTGGCATTGAATACATTAATCCGCCATCACTCCATAGCTTGTTAAGTCCACGGTCAATCTGCAGCGGAGAGCCTTTACCTACTGTGCGATCGAAGGTTTCACCATAGTTACCTACCTGTGAAACAATGTTGTAAGCCCACTCAGTTGTTAAGCCCAGATTTTCACCCATTTTACCGGTTACACCTAACAGACGCTGAACACTTGGATTTGCAGATTTAAGCTGTGCTTGTGCATTCGCTTTAGTTACCCCTAGCTCTTCAGCTTCAGTTGCTGCATAGAGTGTCCATTTAACGATATTAAACCATTTATCGTCTCCTTGACGTACAACTGGACCCAGCGGCTCCTTAGAGATAATTTCAGGTAACACCATTACCGAAGATGGATCCTGCATTTGTAATTTTAGCGAATACAATTGCGATGCATCTGAAGTAATGGCATCACAGCGACCTTTTTTAAAGCCGCCAATGGTTTGCGCTGGAGTATCATAGGTAACAGCCTTATAGTCCATTTTATGTGTTTTGAAATAATCCGTTAGGTTCATTTCTGTGGTGCTACCGGACTGCAAACAAAAGGTTGCACCATCAAGTTCTTTGGCAGAACTTACACCAAGCTTTTTATTGACCATAAAGCCCTGGCCATCATAATAGTTAACCCCCGCAAAATTGAAGCCAAGGGAAGTATCCCGCGTTGCAGTCCAGGTTGTATTGCGCGATAGCAGATCTATTTCACCGCTTTGCAGGGCGGTAAATCGCTCCGTTGTTGTGAGTGGAATATATTTCACTTTTGTCGCGTCACCCAGTACCGCTGCGGCAACTGATTGACATACGGAAACATCAAGCCCCTCCCATACTCCATCTGAATTTGTTAGTGCAAAACCGGGTAGCCCGGTTGAAACGCCACAGGTTATTACGCCTTTTTTAGTTACTTGGTCAAGGGTGTCTGCTGAAGAAATACTTGGTGCTAATAAAGTTAACCCTAGTAATAAAGTACGATTAATGTGTTTCATATAAAAATCCTGTTTAGTAGCCTGTATAAATTATCCCTCGTTAAATGCCATATATTGAGGGGGAATTTATTGAGTTTAATGAGATAAAATCTGATCTAAAAACATTTTCAAACGGTCTGATTGCGGATTATCGAAAAATTCATCAGGGGTATTCTCTTCGATGACCTGACCTGCATCCATAAAGATAACGCGATCTGCAACTTTTTTAGCAAAGCCCATCTCGTGCGTAACACAAACCATGGTGATCCCTTCATCTGCCAGCTCAACCATTACGTCAAGTACCTCCGATACCATTTCCGGATCCAGCGCCGAAGTCGGTTCATCGAATAACATGATGTGTGGATTAATACATAAACAACGTGCAATCGCTACACGCTGTTGTTGCCCGCCGGATAACTGATTAGGATACTTATGTGCCTGCTCGGCAATCTTTACCCGCTCAAGGTAATGCATTGCCGTGGCAATCGCTTCTTTACGGGGTCTTTTATGTACCCAGATTGGTGCTAGTACTAAATTTTCTAAAATTGACAGGTGTGGGAAAAGATTGAAGTGTTGGAAAACCATGCCGACTTCAGAGCGGATATCGCGCACTGTTTTAACATCATCAATCACCTCTGTGCCATTAATAATGATCCTGCCTTTCTGGAACTGCTCCAGATAATTCATACAACGGATGGTGGTTGATTTACCTGAGCCGGAAGGGCCACAGATAACCACTTTTTCACCTTTTTTAATGTTCAGGTTAACGTCTTTTAATACGTGGAAATCACCGTACCACTTGTTAACTTTTTTCATTTCGATCATATATTCTTGTTCTGACATGATATTTTCCTCTAGGCTGGTTAAGCTAACCAGCCATTTAAAAATTATTATCTATTTACTGTGACAGTGATTAATGTTCAGTATTAAATTTACGTTCAATTGATTTAGCATATTGCGACATGCTGAAACAGATAATCCAGAATATCATGGTGACAAACACGTATCCTTCCAGTTCAAAGCCTAGCCAGTAACTATCGCTGGTGGTTAAGGTAACCATCGCTAAGATATCGAATAAGCCAATGATTAAAAGCAATGTTGAATCTTTGAAAAGGGCAATTGAAGAGCCAACCAGATTGGGAATTGATATTTTTAATGCCTGCGGCAGAATAACCAGAATCATTGCCTGCCAGTAACCCAGACCAATCGAATCAGCACCCTCATATTGTCCTTTTGGAATCGCCTGTAAACCACCACGTACGACCTCTGCAATATAAGCGGCTTGGAACAGTGTGATACCGATTAGGGCGCGTAGTAATTTATTAAAGTCCAGACCATCACTAAAAAACAGAGGTAGTACTACTGAAGCCATAAACAGGATGGTAATTAGCGGCACGCCACGAACAAACTCGATAAAGGCAACAGATAATGTGCGCATGATCGGCAGATTTGACTGTCGTCCCAACGCAAGCACAATGCCGATAGGAAAGGAAGCAACGATCCCGACCGATGCCACGACAATGGTCAGCATTAATCCCCCCCACTGCTCAGTTTCCACGATCTCCAGCCCTAAACCACCATGGATTAAAATAAAACTGATAATTGGAAATAATACAATGGCTGCAATTTTGATCTTCAGCTCTTTGACAAGCTTCAGTATTACTCCCACAGCGATAGCAAGGAAAATGACGGTATTTGGTCGCCAGTGCAGCTCTGGTGGATAAAAGCCATACATAAACTGATTAAACTTTTCAGCGATAAAGATCCATCTTGCCCCACCGTTAACAAGCTCTTCCTTTGGACCGCTCCAGGTTGCATCAATAATTAACCAGTTAACCAGTGGTGGAATGACTAAATAGAGAAAATAAAATCCCAACAGGGTAAAGATACTATTTATCACATTTGAGAATAAATTTTCGCGTAACCAGTGAATAAGCCCCTTATTGCTTGAGGGAGCGGGTTGCGCTTCTGTAATCGAATAAACTGCCATATTATCTTCCTTTAATTTCCATTTTCTTATTTACCCAGTTCAACAGCAATGAGATAAGAATGCTAAATGTGAGATAAACAGCCATAGTCATTAAGATTATCTCAATCGCCTGACCGACCTGATTAAGGGTGGTGCCTGAAAACAGGGTTACTAATTCCGGGTAACCGATAGCAGTTGCTAGTGATGAGTTTTTTACCATGTTTAGGTATTGGTTAATCACCGGTGGAATAATCACGCGTAGTGCCTGCGGCAAGATCACCTTACGCATAGTGACTGTGCTGCGTAATCCAAGTGATTCTGCAGCCTCTGTCTGCCCCTTAGGAATTGATGAAATACCAGCACGTACCGCTTCTGCAATATAGGTTGCCGTGTAGATACTTAATGCAAATGCTAAGGCCAGGAACTCAGGAATAATGGTTAAACCACCCTGAAAGTTAAATCCTTTTAATACCGGGTAATCCGCGCTAATAGGTTGTCCGCTGATAAAGTAAACCAGAACAGGTGCCAAGATAAGAATAGCCAGTGATACCTGAATCAGAGGGAACTCTTCACCGGTGAGATTATGACGTTTAATAGCCCATTTACTTAAAAAGAACACTCCTGCGCAGGCCAGTACAAACGCTACTAAGATAAAAGAACTACCTGATTCAAAAATCGGTGCAGGGAGTAATAAGCCGCGGTTATTTAGAAATATTGCATCCAGGTAGGACATGCTGCCACGTGGACTGGGCAATGCAGATAACACAACGTTATACCAGAATAAAATCTGTAACAGTACCGGAATATTTCGGAATGTTTCGACATAAACCTGGGACAGTTTTGAGACTAGAAAGTTATTGGATAAGCGACCAATACCGATTAATAAGCCCAAAATAGAAGCTAAGACGATAGCGACAATGGACACAAGTGCAGTATTTAATATACCGACAATAAATACATCAAGATAATTTGAGGTGCTATCGCTATAGTCGATAAGATACTGGCTGATACCGAAGCCAGCGGTGTCACTTAAAAATCCGAAACCAGTGGTTATGCCTCGTTTTTCAATATTATCGAACATGTTCGATGTACAATAATATACAGCGAAAAGAACGAGAAGAACTGCAATAACCTGGTAGACAACCGCTTGTTTTTGTCGGCTGCTAAGGGCAACACTACCAACGGGAGCATTTCGAGGTTCTTTGAGTTGTTTTGTTTTGATCATATTAAGCCTTTAATACTAATTACAAGCCTTAAAAAATGAGGCTATTTCTAAATTTTAAGATGCAGATTTCAGCATGCTCTAACATTCGGGAGAAGTTCTGAATTTGTATCTTGAAGTGGTTTAGATAGATAACCCCTGAACTAAAAAAGGGGCTTGTTAGGCCCCTGATAAGAGATTAACGGATTGGCATTGAGTACATTAAGCCACCGTCGTTCCATAGCTTGTTAAGACCACGATCAATCTTAAGCGGAGAGTCCTTACCTACTGTATAGTCAAAGATTTCTCCATAGTTACCTACTTGTGAAACAATGTTGTAGGCCCATTTAGCATCTAGCCCCAGGTTTTCCCCCATTTTGCCAGACACACCCAGTAGACGTTGAATACCTGGATTTGTAGATGTCAGTTGCGCTTTAACATTTTCTTTAGATACGCCCAGCTCTTCAGCTTCTAATGTTGCAAACATTGTCCATTTTACAATATTAAACCATTTGTCATCGCCTTGACGTACAACAGGCCCCAGCGGTTCCTTAGAGATAACTTCTGGTAGCACTAAAACTGAGTTTGGATCATCCATTTTTAGTTTTAAAGAATAGAGCTGGGAAGCATCTGACGTAACTGCGTCACAACGTCCCTTTTTAAAGCCATCAATTGTCTGTGCAGATGTATCATAAGTAACGGCTTTGTATTCCATTTTGTTAGCTTTGAAATAATCAGTCAGGTTCATTTCCGTTGTTGTACCTGCTTGGATACAGAATGTTGCACCATTTAGCTCTTTGGCTGACTCAACACCTAATTTTTTACTTACCAGAAAGCCCTGGCCGTCATAATAGTTAACACCTGCAAAGTTTAAACCCAGTGATGTATCACGCGTTTCTGTCCAGGTTGTATTACGCGATAAAACATCAATCTCACCACTTTGTAGTGCTGTAAAACGCTCTTTTGCTGTTAACGGTATATATTTAACTTTGCTTGCATCACCTAATACGGCTGCAGCTACTGACTGACATAACGTCACATCAAGACCTTTCCAGTTGCCTTCTGAATCTGTTGCAGAGAATCCTGTTAGACCCGTAGAGATACCACAAGTTAATACATCTTTCTTGATAACCTGCTCAAGCGTATCTGCTGAGGCAAAACTTGGGATAAGCGACGCTGATACTAGACCGACTAGTAAAGCTGTTTTATTAAGTTTCATTTAAATTTCCTTATCTATCTCATGGCTGTAAATGGATTCACCGGCAAAAGTAAATCCTACAAAATAACAATGCATAGAGTGTGCCAGCACATATTACTAACTTAAAAAAGTACAATGCGCGAGTCATTTACCCCTTTGTGGCGGGTTATTATTGCTTTAAGGTGAAGGGGGGAAGAGACAAGCCCAAACTGGTAGAAAAAAAACCATAACTCATTGTAATTATTAAGATAAAATATCAAAGCCAACAAAGTCTTATTAGACCACTACAACCCTTGTAGGATGGCTACCAAATTTGGTGTTCGGCAGAGCTGTAACCAAACCCACACCAAGTTAGGAGTCAAGCACTAATTCGCACCAGAAGAGGGCACAACGCTTTAAATTAGCGCATCAAAAAAAGAGCAGGCTGTGCAAAAGTCATCATCCTATTTAACCTCAGTTCTGCATCATGGAATCGTAATTTACTTTAATATCAATACATTAAAAATTTGCATTATACAGTGCAGTTAGTTTTGCGTAGTTCAAGGCGAATCATCTTAGCAATGGCCGGCTATTGGGATTGAAAACAACGCAGTTATTGTTAATTTTAACCAGCAAGATGGGTTAGATATTTACTGCCTTGGGTTAAGTGTTGCTTCTTTACGGTTTAAAAAGAACCTGGATTAACAGGAATAAAGACAAATTGTGGAAGTCTCTGAGAACATCAAGAGACTGTTTTCTCTTTATCGCTAACCTCTTCTGTTTTGACAACATTCTCTTCTGCTGCGGGTTTAGGGTTTGAAACAGGATTTTTAATCACTGATTTTTGCAGTATTAGACTATTAGGGTAGGTAATTAACTCATTTCCCCTGCGGATCAGCACATGAAACAGGGTGATTTCTTCAACTGTACCGGTAATATCATCATCTTTGTCCACCACTTTTATTCTGTCCCCGACGCGGTAGGGAAAGAAAAAGAAGATAATAATACTCGCGGTGATGTTACTCAGAATTGACCATTGCGCAAACAAGGCCACCCCGATTACGGCAAAGACAGAGGATAAAAAAACAGATAATTGTGAATATTCGATGCCCAAAATCAGGAAAAAGGCGAGTACAAATAAGGTTGTAATTACAATATGCAAAGTTTTATATATGTACTGTATGCGGTAGGTACTGACAGACTTAATCTGCCCCAGTTTATCAATAGCGCCTTTGACAAACTTAAGCGATAAAAAATAGCCAATAATCAACACGGCCGACATTAACAAAATCATTGTTCACTCTCATGAAAAAGGTTATACCCGGATAAGATGGGAATATAATCTTTGTAAATTATTGAAGCTATTTAACCTCAGCTGAGGATAAGAAAATCGATACAATACCGCTATTTCCGCGTTAAATCATCTGCCAATAGCCGGCTATTGCTACGATGATTCGCCTTGCGCTGCAGGAAACTAACAGCACTGTATAATATTCAACTTTAAACAGTATGATATTAAAGGCAATGACGCTTTCATTATCCAGAGTTGAGGTTATTTAAATAGATTTTACCTGCTCGGATAGTTGCGCCACGCTGGTCAGGCTATGCAGGGTACCGAAGCCACTGTCATCGAGCTCGACAATACCCACCGCGGAAGTAGAAAATGCAGGTACGCCCGCTTCCGGGGCTAACTCTCCGACAATATAACCGACCAGGGGAAGGTGCGAGACAATCAACAGGCGTTCCACACCCGCGGCCTGTAGCGCCAAAATTTCATTGACTGATTCACGGGCGCTGCCGCCAGGCGTTAAAAACGGTAATGTTTGTATATTGTCAACGCCGGAAAAATAGGGAAATACCGACTGCCAGGTTTGCTGAGCGCGCAGATACGGGCTGACCAATACAGCATCAAAAGTTATATCCTGCTCTGCCAGATAACTGGCCATCATCTCATTCTCTAAACGCCCGAGTGCCGTTAATGCGCGTTCCGCATCGGAGTGCCCCATCATTTCTGCTTGCCCGTGACGCATAATATATATATGCAATAACTTATCCTCCAGTAAATGTTAAGCTCTTCACTATCCTATTCAATAAGATAATTAATTTTTGACTGGGGTTGCGCCAGAAACTTTCAGAATAAATGCAGCCACCAAAAAAACGCCGATAAAACCGGCAACAAAAATAGTAGGCATTGCCGCATAACCAAGCACATGCCAGATAATTGACTCTAAATTACTCATAATCAGTCCTTTCGACTTAAAAACAGACAAACATACCTTATATTTATATACACAAGCCAGTTATTTTTCCGCTTGCCGGAGCCTCACCCTGTATATAAATCAGATCAAATTACAATATATCAAATAATTCTATGACCTTACTTTCAAATTTAGCACACAATTGCCAGACCGTAAGGATACGTACTTTAAGCAGAAAAAACATGAGGAGGGTCATAAATATCAACTATCAACCAATACCTTAAGAGTTTTCCCATTTGCTGACGTTTTTTCAATTTTCTAAAAATTTTTCTACTTGAGATAGTTTTTTAATCGCAGTATATTTTCAACCACCTTATTTGCAGTAGATGATGACAATGGCGAAACAACAACTTAACGCATTACGAACTTACCTTAATAAAATGATCTTAGGACAAAGTGAACTCGTCGATGGGTTACTGATTGCCTTATTAGCCGATGGCCATATTCTTGTTGAGAGCCCGCCAGGGCTGGCTAAAACCCGTGCAATCAATGCCCTTTCGGATGGTATTGAGGGAGATTTTCATCGCATTCAATTTACCCCGGATTTACTGCCTTCGGATCTTACCGGAACAGATATTTTCCGCCAGGAAACCGGTGAATTTATTTTTGAAAAAGGACCACTTTTTCATAACTTAATTCTGGCAGATGAGATAAACAGGGCACCGGCAAAAGTGCAGTCGGCATTGCTTGAGGCGATGGCGGAAAGGCAAATAACGGTCGGTAAAACAACCTATCAGTTACCGGAACTGTTTTTAGTTATGGCAACCCAAAATCCCCTTGAACAGGAAGGGACCTATCCTTTACCTGAAGCACAATTAGACCGCTTTATTATGCACCTGCAGCTTGATTATCCCAATGCTGAAACGGAAAAAGAGATTTTAAAACTCAACCAGAAAGAGATATTGAAGGAAAAAATTGCGCAGGTCACACCGCTCTTGAATGAACAGATTTTCACTATCCGCGAAGAGATAATGACGGTTAATATTGCGCCGCATTTAGAGCAGTACCTGATTGATTTAATTATCGCCACCCGGCAACCACAAAACTACGGGACGCAATTAAAAGAGTGGATCAGTTACGGTGCCAGCCCGCGTGCAACCTTAGCGTTAATGCGCACCGCGAAGGCACGAGCATGGCTTGATAACCGCGACTTTGTGATGCCCGGTGATATTATCCAGAACCTTTATCCGGTGTTACGCCACCGCCTGATTTTAAGCTATGAGGCGGAAGCCCAAGGTATTAATGCCAACCGGGTGATTAAAGAGATTATCAATCAGGTAGCCATTCCAGCCTAATGACGATGACTAATGCCGCCACTAAGCACAAAAATCCACTCTTTGCAGATAGTCCCTATCTGACAGGGGTGGACGTTTGCCTGACTGAACTGTTAAGTTATAAACGCCATGCTAAAATGCTACTGCATCCGCCCGGCAATCTGGCCTCCAGACGGCTTTCCGGTAACTATTTGGCGAAAATAAAAGGCCGTGGCATGGAGTTTTCCGAAGTGCGTCATTATCAGGCAGGCGACGACGTACGCAGTATCGACTGGTCAGTGACCGCACGCACCGGTAAGGCACATACAAAATTATTTCACGAGGAAAAAGAGCGCCCTGTTTTTATTTTGCTAGACCTTTCCGATAGTATGATTTTTGGCAGCCAGTTTGTTTTTAAGTCAGTGCAGGCCTGTCATCTGGCCGCCCTGCTCAGTTGGCAGGCAAAACAGCGTAATGATCGCCTTGGCGGCATTGTCTTCACCCAGCAGAAAGTTGCCGAACTAAAACCGACGGGCAGAAATAAAGGGTTGATGGCGTTCCTCCATCAAAGCGAGCAACTCTGTCCCCCAACGCCGGCTAAAACGGAGCGGCATTCGCAATCACTATTCATACAACTAAAACGCCTCTCTTACCTGGTGCAGACCGGCAGTCAGGTGCATTTAATCAGTGATTTTTCCCAGCTTGATGAATCTTGTCAAAAATTGATCAACCAGATCCGCCGGCATAACCAAATTAATGCCTGGCAAATCTCAGATCCTCTTGAGCTCGCCCTGCCGCAAAGCGTGCAGCGCAGCCAGTTTAAAATAAACAGCTTGCAGGGCAGCGGCTTTTTTAAACAGAAAAAATCACTGCAGGATTACCAGGATGCGGCTCAGGCCCGCCAGCACAAAGTACAGAATATCTTTAGCAAACAGGGAATTCCTGTGTACCCGATATCAGCGGCATCCCCTTTACTGGAGCAGTTTCATGTCCGTGCAAAATAGTCACAATCCACTGGCACAACTTAATGATATAGTGGGTCCTTCATCGCCTTCGTTCTGGCCCTTGCCACCTGTTTACTGGCTGTTATCAAGCATCGTTATTCTCAGCCTGCTGCTCTCTCTGTTTTTATTGAAAAAACATAGGAAACAGCGCCTTAAACAAAAAAATGCATTACAGCAGTTACGGTTGTTACAACAATCCCAGGCTGATTTTGTTTCTTTAAATCAGCTTCTTAAGGGAGTGGCGCTGGCATATTTCCCACGCCGGCAGGTCGCATCATTACACGGCGAATTATGGTTTGATTTTTTACAACGTTATGCACAGGCTCCGCTCTTTGACAATAAACAGAAATTTATTGAGCGCCTTTACCAGCAACATTCCCAAGCTTGCAGTGCAGATGATTATATACAGGCCCGAACATGGATAGCAGGTTTACCAAAACAGATAAAAAAACAGACAGGAAAAAATAAAGAGAAACGCAACCATGTTTGAATTTGTTTATTTATGGAGCTTTTTGCTGCTGCCCCTGCCGCTGCTGGCCCGTTATTTCTTAAAAGTACGAGAAACGCAGTACACACAAATCTGGATCCCTCTGGCGCAGGGGTTAAGTGAGCAACAGACAACTTCTGGGAAAAATGTTTTAAACTTTTTTATCCCCTGGCTTGCCTGGCTATTGTTATTAAGCGCACTGGCACGCCCGATCTGGTTTGGGGAACCTGTCCGCCTGCAGCAGCAAACCCGTGATATGATTATCTCTCTGGACTTATCGGGCAGCATGAAGGAAATTGATATGCCTTTAAACGGGCAAACTGTCGACCGCTTAACGCTGCTCAAAGATCTCTTAAAAACCTTTATTAATGAGCGTAAAGGAGACAGGCTGGGGCTGGTTTTATTTGCTGATCATGCTTATTTACAAACACCACTGACCTTTGACCTCAATACAATCCAGCAGATGGTGGATGAAAGTGAAATAGGGTTAGCCGGTAATAAAACCGCCATTGGCGAGTCAATTGCCATTGCCATCAAACGTTTTGTTGAAAATAAAAATGAGCAGCGCATCCTGATCCTGATGAGTGATGGCGCAAATAACTCCGGCAGCATCGAGCCTCTTCAGGCAGCTCTACAGGCAGCTAAAAACAATATCACCATTTATACCATAGGTATTGGTGCTGAGCAGATGATCAAACGCGGATTATTCGGCAATCAACGCGTCAACCCTTCCGCGGATTTAGATGAAAAAACATTATCAGAAATAGCCAATCTGACCGGCGGGCAATACTTTCGCGCCCGTGACCAGAATGAATTACAGAATATCTATCAAAGGCTAAATCAATTAGAGCCTGTTAACAGCGATTTTTTACAATTTCGCCCTGAAAAAGATCTCTACTACTGGCCGCTAGCAGCTGCGCTGTTATTACTCTCTCTTTTTGTCATCTATCTGAAATTAAGGGGTTCTGATGTCGCCTGAGACCACTTTAATGCCATTAGCATTTTTACGCCCCTATTGGTTACTCGGTTTGGTTGCCGTTTTTTTATTTGCTCTGCTAAATTATAAAACGGCTAAAAACAAACAGCATCAGAGTTTAATCGCCGCACATTTAAGCAAACAACTGGTCAGTGAGCCTGAAAAAAGGTTTTCTTTTCTGTTCCCCTTTAACTTACTGGCTATCATTGCCTGTATTGCTCTCTCCGGTCCTACCTGGCGGGAGCATCAACAGCCTGTTTACGAAATGCAGCAAGCACAAGTCATTGCCTTGGATCTTTCCTATTCAATGTATGCAACTGATGCTAAACCAAACCGTTTAACTCAGGCTAAATATAAGGCTATTGATCTGATTAAAAACTGGCAGGAAGGTGAGAAAGGTCTGATTGCCTATGCGGGAGACGCCTTCACCATTACCCCTTTAACCCGTGACGGCAATGCAATCATCAGTCATATTCCTCATCTTTCCCCGGATATTATGCCCGTCGCGGGCTCCCGGGCAGATCTTGCCCTAGAGCAGGCAATAAGCGGATTAGAAAATGCGGGTTACCAGCGCGGACATATTGTCTTTATCACCGACGGTATTGATCCAAACAGTGCAGATAAAATGATCGATAGATTAAAAGGCAGTGACTGGGTGGTATCAATATTAGCCATGGCCAGCAAACAGGGAGCCGCTATTAAACTTACCGATGGCTCTTTGTTAAAAGATCAGTTTGGACAAATAGTTATCCCGACATTAGACCGTCAGCCGCTACTTAACATAAGCCGGGCAAGTAGTGGTTTATATGTAACTGCAAATAATAGAAACACAGAGATAGAGCAGTTATCAAATTTTTATTCGCTCAATCAGGCAGTGAAAAAAGAAACACAACAGCAGGGGAAAAATAAACTGGCAATAGATGATGGATATTGGCTGGTTTTTTTATTAATTCCTCTGTTTTTATTACTGTTCAGAAAAGGTCTCTTCTATTTCCTTGTATTAACACTCTCCCTGCCCCTTTCCGCGCCCAAAACTCAGGCATCAATATGGAAAAATGATCGGCAAAATGCATTTCAATCCTATCAGGAGCAGGACTACGCACAAGCAAATACTTTATATGAGAGGCCGATGGAAAAAGGCAGTGCATTATATAAAAACGGACAATATCAGCAGGCATTAAGCCAATTTGAACAAGCAACAATTGAAGATCCAAACAACGCTGCCGCTTTTTATAACCAGGGGAATAGTTACGCACAACTGCAGGACTTCGACAATGCCATTGCTGCATATCAGCAATCATTATCCCTGGATCCCAAGTTAACTATTGCACAGGAAAATATAGCGTTATTAAAAAAATTAAAGGAGCAGCAGCAAAACAGTGAACAGCAGCAAAACAGCGAACAGCAGCAAAACAGCGAACAGCAGCAAAACAGCGAACAGCAGCAAAACAGCGAACAGCCGGAGCAAGAACAACAGCAAGAACAACAGCAAGAACAGATAAGCAGCCAGATTGAAGAAAGTGAAACACTTAATCAGGAGTTCGAAAATCTGCCTAACTGGTTGAAAAATATGCCGGATGATCCATCGATTTTATTACGCAATAAAATGCGTCTTGAATATCAAAAAAGAGCACAATCAAATTCTGGCCAACAAGAAAATAATGGAGTTATCTGGTAATGCGCATTCTACTTTCAATTTTCATTACGCTGTTTTTAGGGCTTTTTTGCAGCCAACAGTTATTAGCCACACCGCAAGTATCAACTTCTGTTAGTGATAATCAGGTAACAATAGGGGATATTTTTCTGCTGACCATTGAGATTGATGATAACGATTCTGATTACCAGCTGGATACAAGGCCGCTTGAAAAAGAGTTCAACGTATACCGCCCTTCAAAAAGTCAGCGCAGCGCCTATATTAATGGCGATTTTAGCCAACAAACACAGTGGCAAATCCGATTACAGGCGAAGCGCACCGGAGAATTGACCATACCGGTACTAAAAATTGGTCCGCTCACTACTCAGGCAATCCGGATATCGGTCGGCGAAGCACCTGAACAGGCATCGGGCACAGCTGATAACAAAGTATTTATGGAAAACAGCATTAACAAAAGCAGTGTATATGTGGGCCAGCCATTAATCTTCACCACGCGAATTTATATTGGCCAGGCGACTGACAATTTGAACCTTACCGGACCGGAATTGCAGAGTGCCGAGATTGAAGTCTACGGGCAGGACAAAAATAGTGAGACCATTCGCAACGGGATCCGTTATCAAACCATTACCCGACAATTCCAGATAATAGCCGATAAACCCGGTGACTTTATTATCAACTCGCCTTTATTAAGCGGCGATTTGCGCAAAACAGTGCCCGTCAATGATTGGCAAAACCGGATTATTGGCGTGCCCATTAATGTTCGTGGCGACAGCATCAACATAGAGGTGAAAGATAAACCGGCAGATTATCAGGGAGAATGGTTGGTCAGTGAGGATGTCAGATTAGAGGAAAACACTCCGTTAACGCAGCAGACTTTTCCTGTCGGTGAACCCATCACCCGCAATATTACTCTGCAGATTGCTTCCATTAAAAAGGAGAAGATGCCGACTATCTCTTTTAATTACCCTGAAGGTTTACGCTTTTATCCGGATCAGGACCAGCTCACAGAGGGGCAAATAAACGGGTTATTATATTCACAAAGGAGCATGCGTCACGCAATAATACCGAGCAAAACCGGAGAACTCACTTTGCCGGAAATAAAAATAGCCTGGTGGAACAGCGTCACGAATAAGCAGGAGTATGCTGTTTTACCGGCACAAACCCTGACCATACTGGCAGCAGATAAACAACCTGGCACTGTACAAGTTCAGCCCGCTGATATTGATCTACCCGCAGCAACCAGCAAGGTTAGTACAGATAATAGCAGCCTGCTCTACTGGCAAATCACGACAACCCTGTTACTGCTGCTTTTAATCCTTTTGTTTCTTTATCATCTTCATTACCGCCGCCTGCATACAGTTGCACAACATCTGCAGGTGCCCTCCTTCCCTTCCGGCGGCAATCAGGTACATAAAGATCTGCAGGAGGCACTACTGGAAAATAATGCGCCACGGGTTTATCGACTGCTGTTAACTTATTTACCCAGTGAAAACGTCAATCTGAAAAGTCTTACGCAATTAGTCGAAGTGCTTGATCTCCCCGGGGAAGATAAAGAACAATTTGCAAAGCAAATTAACCTGTTAGAAAAGGCATGCTGCAGCGTTGAAAACCACTGGGACGCAGCACCGTTAAGCCGCTTAATAGAAAAATATTTACAACAAAAAAGGCAGGATAACAAAAACTCAATAATGGATTTGAACCCCTAAACCTTAAAAAACTCGGGATAAGTTAGGTAACTATCAGGCTTAGCACCTGAAAGATCTCGCGCCCTAAAAAAGTAACAGACGCTGCACTAGCACTTCTGCGGCGTTATCACCCGGCAAAAAATGCACCAGGCACTAAAAGCAGATCGTTTATTCACATCATATCGTTTTATGAAACGTCTATTAAAATTACAAATGTAAAAACAACTACCCAGCTTGTAATTATAATTGCTCACCCCCAACCGACCAAACAAATCAGACGGTTACATTATTTAATATAAATAATTCATAACTTTTTTCCAATATTAATCAGCAATTGGTCTAGCTGGAAAAGTAGCTTTATCTCTCATTTTGACCATACTTATAGCGAACTTGGCTTAAGCTTTTTTGGCATTTTTAAACAAGTCAGCTTAATTGCAGTGCGCTATGCGCCTTAGAGGTATTTTTTATTTCGCTCGGTTCATCTGACACTGTTCAACGCTCTGGTTATAGGAGAATAACAAAACGCAAATAAATCAATAAGCTAAAAAAGTTAACGGTATTTCCTGGATATTGGCACAAAAAACACTCAGCACTGAGATACGCTCAAATGAGTTCATGGTTTTAATTTCAATATTAAATTTATCGGATAAAGAAGGGTATTTTATGAAAATTACTAAAGTAGCGCTATTGCTAGGTGCAGCAGCACTTGTGCCGAATCTGGCTTCAGCTTCAACATTACAGGAAGTAATTAAAAA
This sequence comes from Psychromonas sp., assembly GCF_041586535.1. Taxonomy (GTDB): domain Bacteria; phylum Pseudomonadota; class Gammaproteobacteria; order Enterobacterales; family Psychromonadaceae; genus Psychromonas. Next base: position 16,692 of record NZ_JBFGZY010000026.1, read on the forward strand.
AGGTGAAGTAAGCTGTGGCATTTCAACGGGTATTCCGGGTTTCTCAGCAACAGATTCCAAAGGCGTTTGGCAGGGGCTTGATGTCGATTTCTGTAAATCCGTTGCAGCAGCGGTTTTCGGTGATGCTTCAAAAGTTAAATACATCGCATTAACGGCAAAGGAGCGTTTTACCGCATTACAAAGTGGTGAAATTGATCTTTTATCACGCTCAACAACCTGGACCTCAACACGTGATACTTCTCTGGGTTTACACTTTGCCGGCGTTAACTATTATGACGGTCAGGGCTTTCTGATCAATAAAAATCTAGGCGTGACTTCAGCAAAAGAACTGGATGGAGCGACTTTCTGTATTCAAGCAGGTACCACAACGGAGCTTAATTTGACCGATTATTTCAGAGCCAACGGCATGGAATATAAAGCGGTTAGCTACGATACTTCCGGCCAAACCGTTGATGGTTTCAAAAGCGGTCGTTGTGACGTACTGACTTCCGATGCCTCTCAGTTATATGGTTTAAGAATTAAATTAGATGATCCGAATTCAGCGTTTGTATTACCTGAGATTATTTCTAAAGAGCCGCTCGGACCGTTAGTGCGTCAGGGGGACGACGAGTGGTTTAATATTGTGCGCTGGACAATGTTTGCGATCATCGAAGCTGAAGAGTTGGGTGTGACTTCCAGCAATGCAGAGGCGATGCTCAAATCAGAAAATCCAAGTATTAAACGTTTATTAGGTACTTCCGGCAGTGCCGGTGAAGACCTGGGCTTAAGAAATGACTGGGCTTACCAGATTGTTAAACAAGTTGGTAACTACGGTGAATCCTTCGAAAAAAACGTCGGCAAAGACTCTCCCCTTAAAATTGATCGCGGTATCAATAACTTATGGAATAAAGGTGGACTAATGTACCCGATGCCGATTAGATAAATACTGTTTAGGGGGCTTTGCCCCTTTTAAGAGGCTTGTCTTATTATGAATAAATCTCAACTTCCTCCAACCGCCCCCGGTTTACTAAACAGCCCCAAAAATCGCGCCATTATTTTCCAGGTTGTTGCGCTACTGGCTGTTATTGCCTGTGCATTTTATTTTACCAGTAATATGTTCGATAATATCGAAAAAAGAGGTATCAACACGGGATTTTCATTTTTAAATGAAACCGCAGGGTTTGGTATTAGCCAGTCGCTAATCCACTACGATGATGCCAGTTCCACTTTTTTAGATGTTTTTATTGTCGGCATACTTAATAGCGTATTGGTCGGAGTGCTCGGCATTATTTTTGCCTCTATATTAGGCTTATTAATTGGTGTTGCCCGGTTATCGTCTAATTATTTGGTAGCTAAGCTCTCTCTGATTTATATTGAAACCTTTCGTAACATTCCAATTTTATTGCAAATTTTATTCTGGTATAACGTTGTACTCGCCGCTTTACCCAGTCCGCGTCAGAGTTTTAGTTATTTTGAATCGGTTTTTCTCAACAACCGCGGCTTGATCATCCCGGAACCTATTTTTGAGTCGGGCAGTGCTTTTATCCTGATTGCTTTTGTAATCGCCTGCATAGTCGTTGTTTTCTTAAGCAGATGGGCAAAAAAACGTCACGACGTAACCGGTGAAGAGTTCCCGCTTCTGGCTGTCTCACTGGTTATATTAATTCTCTCTCCTGTGCTGGTTTATTTTATTACCGGTCAGCCTATAACAGCTGAGTACCCTGCTCTAAAAGGTTTTAACTTTAAAGGTGGTATAACCATTATTCCAGAATTATTGGCCCTCACATTCGCTTTAAGCATCTATACCGCGACTTACATTGCAGAGGCAGTACGCGCTGGTATTGAGTCAGTACCTTCCGGACAAAAAGAAGCTGCAAAAGCACTCGGATTGAAAGAACATGTAATTTTACGCAAAGTTGTTTTACCGCAGGCATTACGGGTTATTATTCCTCCGGTTATTAACCAATATCTTAACTTGGTAAAAAACTCTTCATTAGCCACCGCAATTGGTTACCCCGAAATTGTCACGCTCTTTTCAGGCACAACCCTCAATCAAGTGGGTCAAGCTATTGAAATCATTTTAATGACCATGGCCGTTTACCTCACCTTCAGTATTGTTATTTCACTACTGTTAAATTGGATCAATGCCAAAATGGAAATAAAAGGAAGATAATATGGCTGTTTATACCTTTAAAGAAGCCAAACCAGCGCCTTCAGCCAGTAAAGGTGTTGTATTCTGGTTACGTGAGAACCTGTTCTCCAGTATTAGTAATAGCCTGTTGACCTTATTAAGCATTTACATTGTGTATACCATACTTCCGCCGCTATTGGACTGGATGATATTTAATGCCACCTGGAGCGGCAGCAAAGAGGAAGTTGTGAAGGAAGGGGCAAGATGGATATTTATTATCGAAAAATTTGATCAGTTCATCTATGGCTTTTATCCGGAAGCACTGCACTGGCGCCCTAATTTGGTTGCCTTTTTGTCAGCCGCTTTTATATTAGCCATGAACTTTATCCCTAACCTCAAGGTTAAAATAGGCTTAATGTTAGTCTATCCGGCAATCTGTTTTTTCCTTATTTATGGGGGCGTTGGGCTGGAAGTTGTACCGACTGAAAAATGGGGCGGGTTAATGCTGACCATTCTGGTTGCCGCTGTAGGTATTATTGTTTCGTTTCCGATCGGTATTGTTCTTGCGTTGGGCCGTCAATCAGATATGCCTATTTTAAAAACATTATGTGTCGGTTTTATTGAATTTATCCGTGGTGTACCGCTGATTACTATCCTGTTTATGGCTTCCGTGGTATTACCACTGTTTTTCAGTTCCGGCATTGATTTTGATAAATTATTGCGGGCACTTATTGGTATTACCCTTTTCCAGGCGGCTTACATCGCGGAGGTGGTTCGCGGCGGCCTGCAGGCAATTCCTAAAGGACAATATGAAGCGAGTGAATCACTGGGGTTGAGTTACTGGCAGGGCATGATTCTGATTATTTTGCCGCAGGCATTAAAAATATCAATTCCCAATTTAGTAGGCTCGTTTATTTCGTTATTTAAAGATACCACACTGGTATTAATCATTGGTTTATTTGATGTTTTAGCGATGGTGACACTGACGACCAGTGATTCAAACTGGTTGGGGTTTGAAATTGAAGGTTATGTGTTCGTTACTATGATTTACTGGGTATTCTGTTTTTCAATGTCACAGTACTCAAAATCAATCGAACGTAAATATAATACTGAGCATTAAAGGGTAATCACATGTCTGAACAAGTTATGATCACAATGAAAGATGTTAATAAGTGGTATGGTGACTTCCATGTGCTTAAAGATGTTAATTTGAGTATTAAGAAAGGTGAAAAGGTGGTAATTTGCGGCCCTTCCGGATCGGGGAAATCTACTACCATTCGCTGTTTAAACCACCTGGAAAAATTTCAAAAGGGACAGATCAATATCAATGGCACTGAGCTGATTGATGATGTGAAAGTTGTCCGTGATATCCGCGCCCAAGTCGGCATGGTATTTCAGCATTTTAACCTTTTCCCCCACCTTTCTGTTCTGGAAAACCTGCTATTAGCGCCTACCTGGGTACATAAAAAACCGCGTGCCGAGGCAATTAAAACGGCAATGTATTACCTTGAGCGGGTTAAAATTGCCGATCAGGCACATAAATATCCGAATCAGCTCTCCGGAGGGCAGCAGCAACGTGTTGCGATTGCACGCTGTTTGTGCATCAATCCTGAAATCATGTTGTTCGACGAACCGACTTCTGCGCTGGATCCTGAAATGGTTTCAGAGGTATTGGATGTTATGGTTGAACTGGCCGACGAAGGGATCACTATGATTTGTGTTACCCATGAAATGGGCTTTGCTAAAAAAGTAGCAGATCGGGTTATCTTTATGGATGCGGGACAAATTATTGAAGAGAATGATCCCCATGAGTTCTTCGATAATCCACAATCAGACCGTTTAAAACTATTTTTAGATCAGATTTTATCCCATTAATATGGTATTAAAAAAGGTTAACGAATTGTTCATTAACCTTTTTATGTAACTCCCCTTCAGGTAAAAATCAACCTGCTTAAGGCTTAAGATCCGCTTTCTTTTCGAGTCTTGATTCTAAAAAAACCTTTGAGGGATCAACCAGTATGCGCTCTTTCATCGCTTCTCTGCCGAGCAGCATCAGATAACTCATATCGGAGCGATCCGTTAATGTAATTTCAATTGGCCAGGTATTTTCACCCAGTATCATTGTCGTCTTAATGACGTAACGCTGCTCTGTGCTGCCATTGGATGATTTTATTCTTCTGATATCATAAATATAGGCGCTGCAGGGCACAATGCTACTGACATTATGAATATCAGGATGTATATCAAATTTAACGCAGGGTTTACCGTTTTTATGAAACTTCTTAATATTATCCACATGTAATGATGAAGTTTGCGCACCGGTATCAATCCTGACCTGCAAATCATCAATCGCTAAATCCGGCAGTGAAATTGACTCAAGTCTGCCGATAATTATTTTATCATTTGTTTTCATTAAATTGCCTAGTGTTAAATTAAACTCAGTATTGAAAAATCTGAGGCCAAGCCGGGATTAGATCTGAGTTGTCAGTACATATTTTGTCCATCGGCGATTAATTGCCCCTGCACATTTTCTATTTGTCCGGCAATTAAACCGTCATCTTCAGTGAAGTAGGCAATATGAAACATTGCCTCACCTTCCTGAACCAGAGGAATATTTTGCTTTCCTATAATGATGCCGGCACGTGTAGCGGTGACAATATTGATAATATCACCATAAGGAGAACCGATTTCAGCTAACAAATCCCCTTTTTTCACCTGATCACCCAAGTGACGCTCGTGGTTAACTATCCCGCTTGCATTAGCACGTAACCAACTGCTGCTGTTTGCAATAAAGGGTGCCGTTTTTTTGCGTTTTGACGGTTTCTTTTTCACCATTTTTAAATGCGCTAAGACATTTAAAATACCTGTTATGCCTAACCTGATTGAAAACTCATCAAATCTTAATGCTTCACCCGCTTCATACAATAATACTTTGGTATTATTTTCCACTGCTGCTTCTCTTAATGATCCATCAACCAGATTTGAATTTAAGATAACCGGAGCAGAAAAAATTTTTGCCAGCTCTTTTGTTTCAGGATCTGATAAATCCGCTCTGATTTGCGGTAAATTAGAGCGGTGAATGGCTCCGGTGTGTAAATCGATACCATAATCACAATGCTGAGCAATCTGAGTCAGGAATATATGCGCCACGCGGGCAGCTAAAGAGCCTTTGGGAGATCCCGGAAAACTGCGGTTTAAATCGCGGCGATCCGGCATATAACGGCTTAAGTTAACCACACCATAAACATTGACCATGGGTACTGCAATCACCGTTCCGGCAAGCAACTTAAAGCTCTTCAGTTTAAGTAAGCGCCTGATAATCTCTATACCATTAAGTTCATCGCCGTGCACAGCCGCACTTAGAAAGATTGTCGGCCCGGGCTTTTTAGCCCTGATAATATGAACAGGCAAGGAAACATCAGTATCTGTGTATAACTTTGCTACAGGGAGATCAATTTTCTGATCGGTACCGGGTAAAATTTCATATTCACCGATGCGTAATGTCGCCATTATATCTGTCCTTAATTATCCACGCCCACGAGTTTTGTTTGTATGCGATTGATTTTCTTTTATATTTTTTTCAAGAAACTCAACAACCATACCCGCAACGTTTTTACCCGTCGCAGCCTCAATCCCCTCTAAACCGGGAGATGAGTTAACTTCCATTACTTTAGGCCCGCTTTCAGAGCGCAGTAAGTCAACACCACAAAAATTCAAGCCCATGATCTTGGCTGCATTAATCGCCGTTTCCCGTTCTACTTTAGTTAATTTAACCACCACAGCAGAGCCGCCGCGGTGAAGGTTGGAGCGAAACTCGCCTTCCGCACCTTGTCTTTTCATGGCAGCAACCACTTTACCGCCAATAACTAAACAACGGATATCAGCACCACCAGCCTCTTTGATAAACTCTTGTACCAGGATATTTGCTTTGATCCCCATAAAAGCTTCGATAATACTTTCCGCCGCTTTAGAGGTTTCCGCAAGCACTACACCAATCCCCTGGGTGCCTTCAAGCAATTTGATAACAACAGGTGCACCACCAACATTCTTGATTAAATCTTTAATATTGTCAGGTTTGCTTGCAAAACCCGTTCTCGGCATACCAATGCCTTTACGTGAGAGTAACTGCATTGAGCGTAATTTATCTCTTGAGCGGCTAATAGCAACGGACTCATTAATATTGAAAGTGCCCATTACTTCAAACTGCCGCGCAACGGCGGTACCGTAAAAAGTAACTGAAGCACCGATGCGTGGGATCAATGCATCATACACCGGTAATTCTTCACCATAATAACGAACTGTCGGACGGCTGCTGGTTATATCCATGTAACAATGCAGCGTATCAATAATATCAACCTGATGGCCTCGTGCTTCGCCTTCTTCTTTTAATCTTTTTGTCGAGTACAGATTCGAGTTCCTCGATAAAATAGCAATTTTCATGATCTTTCCTTTTTAATCAACATGATCTGAGTTGATTTGTGTTAATGAGGCAAACTCAGCTTATTCTATGGGCGCGAGTTTAGGCGATTGCCAGAAGCATAACAAAATCATTATTTTGCGGTGCCTGATGAAAAAATTCGATTATGCGCATATCCCCAAATTACTTAAAAACGCAGAAATCTGCATTTTCAAGTAAATTGGGTATACCTATTCAGTCTAGTCGAAAATTTAAAATCTCTGTCAAACGACAGTAATTCTACCAGCCCCATTTTACAAAGCAGATCTCCCCTAACATTTTTCATAAAAAATTATCTCGCAGTTCACAAATCCGCTGATGCAGTAAATAAGCTCGGCATAAAATTGAAGTATAGCCATTCTACATAGAGATGTTATAACAAAGCAGATTTGTGCAATTTACCTTGCCCTACGGGGCGCTATATCGAAAACCAGTTCTGCGTTGCAGCAATCGAAAAGGGAATAACCATTTAAGGTGTTAAATGCTTGCATTTACACCTACCGATAGTGGATTAACGAAGTTAATCTCACGAAAGGTTCTCATGTTGCGCCTTGCTCTGGTCTCCAAGCTCGTGCCTGACAAAGTATTTTGAAGTAACATGGGTATCAATGTTTTTTATACGGATTCATTTTTTTTCACGGCTTCTTTAATGACCGTCAGGCTGCCATCGATATGGAGATCCCTTTGCGGAAAAGAAATGACAATATTATTTTCATCAAACAGCTCTGCAATGCGAAAACGCACATCACTTCTGGTTATCCGTAAGGTGCTATCCACTCTGGCATTTATCCAGAAGTTAACCTCAAAAACCAATGAGCTGTCAGCAAAATCTTCAAAAGTAACAACGGGTGGTGGATTTTGTAATATCACCTCCTGCTCTTTTGCTGCGCGCAAAATTAATCCGGCAACAGTTTTCACCGGAGATCCATATGCAACACCAACACTTACCGTGGTGCGCATAACATGGTCAACAAGTGTTCTGTTGACCACGGTATTTTCTAATAATTTACTATTGGGAATAAGTAAATGGACACCATCTACCCGTCTAATTCTGGTTGAACGGGTATTGATCTCCTCTACCACCCCTTTCACACCATCAACCTCCAAAAAATCGCTAATGCGGATCGGCCGTTCCCACATTAGAATCCAACCACTGATAAAATTATTAATAATGTTTTGTGCGCCAAAACCGAAGCCAATGGCGATCGCACCTGAGAGAAAAGCAAAAGCGGTAATAGGTACATTGATTAAATCTAAGATCGTCACCAGAGAGATGGTGATAGCTAAAACATAAATAATTCTTCTAATCAGGTGAATCAGATTGGGGTCTGCTTTTTTGGACATTAAACTTCTTGAGATAAGATTGACTAACCCTCTGGTTAATAAATAGCCGATATATAAAACGATCGGCATCAGGAACCATTGACCAACGGTTATTTTCTGACCCACTATTGAAATGGTCGGGTAGTTTAATATTTTTATCAGATCATCTAATTGCATTTTTTACATACTCTTTAAATAATACCCAGTGTATTAATTTGTATAACGTTGTTAGAACCATTTATTTCTTTTTAAAAGACCAATTTGAACAATAATAATCACCCACAAAAAGCCAATAAATAATGCAAATGCATAGGGATTATCAGCTCCGGGTATCCCGCCGACATTAATACCAAGCAAGCCGGTTAAAAACCCTAAAGGAAGAAAAATGGCGGTAATAATGGATAAAACATACATACGGTTATTTAGCTGTTCATTTAATTTATTGGCAATTTCTTCCTGCACAACAATGGCTCTATCTCGAATGGAGTCAAGATCTTCAATATAGCGCATTAACGTATCCAATGCTTCGCGTAATTCAAGACGCTGGTCACTATTAAAGAAATCATGCTTGTCATTTTGCAGCTGTAACATAGCTTCTCTCTGGGGCGCGAGGTAACGGCGCAATGCAATTATCTGCTGTCTTAATTCAACCACATCATTTCTTAAAACATGGCTGTTCCGGGTTAACAGCTGCTCTTCTATTGACGCTAATTTTTCCTCAATTTCATCAATAGTATCGCTCATTCGCGCTATCAGCTCTGAGCTGAATTGGGTCAATAATTCAATTGCGCTGGTCGGGCCATTTTTTGACTCAATATCACGGGCAATTTTTTCAGCAGAAAGAAGACGACGATGTCTGGTGCTGATAATTCTATTTTTATCCACCCAGATACGGATCGAGACCATATCTTCCGGGTCGCTGTTAGGTGACAGATTGACACCGCGTAATGAAATAAGAAAACCATCATCAATAAAAGTCGCCCGGGGGCGAGTTTCTTCATTTAATAAAGCAGCTATTACCACCGGGTTTAACTCACTGTGATTTTCAATCCAGAATTGTGTTTGTGCAAAGCTGTAATCAAAATGCAGCCAATAGCTCTGTCCGGTATCAAGCGAATTAACACTATCAATACGCTCTACCTGATGGTTTTTATTTAAGTAATATCCATAGATTAGTCCGGGATCTTTTTTCATTACACAACTCCATTTACAGTTAGCCGAACCAGCAAGTCCGTGGCCGGAGTTTAAACTAGTTTGGCTGTGTGGTTATGTTTGTTTTAGGGGGTATTAGGGTCGGTTGACCTTTCGCGTACAAATTTTGCACGCTAAAGGTCAACAGACCCTAGAATATGGCATACAAATCATAGGGATGCAAAAACTATAATGAAAGAAGAATTACCGGGCAGGGAAAATCAATACCAACAAGGTTGATCAGTTTGCTCCGGGTTGGTATTGATCATAGTGAAGCTCTGCTTCTGGATTTAACGATTTAAATAACGTTTTTCCCATTGTTTAAAAACAAAGATCACCGAGAAGGTCAGGCACATATATAAAACAGCAGCCCCTAAATAGGCCTCGAAAGGGGCATAATAACGCGCATTGATCACCCGCGCGGCACCGGTGATATCAACAATAGTAATAATACCGGCAATGGCACTGCCATGGATCATAAAAATGATTTCGTTACTGTAAGAAGGCAAGGCACGACGTATCGAATTCGGCAAGGTTATACGTCGCAAAATCTGCCATTTATTCATACCATAAGCTTTTGCAGCTTCCAGCTCACCTTTAGGCATAGTGCTAATCACACCACGAACGATTTCAGCGGTATAGGCCCCGGTATTCAGAGTGAAGGCCAATAAAGCACAAAACCAGGCTTCCTGGAAATAATGCCATAACCAGCTTTCCCGTAATCCATCAAACTGTGCTGCACCGTAATAAATAATAAACAGCTGCACTAACAACGGCGTACCACGGAAGAAGTACATAAAAAGCCAAATCGGGCCTTTGATAAACCACTTTTCACTGCTGTGTAAGATACCCGCTGGAACAGCAATAAATAACCCCAGTAACAATGAAAGCGCCACCAGCCAGATAGTGGTCCATAACCCCTCGAGGTAAAACTGATATTCGTTAATAAATATTGAAAGATCCATCTCTACCTCGTTTTAATTGTATATTTACGCTCAGCCCACTGCAGAAAAAGGTTTGAAACTGAGGTTAAAAGAAGAAAAATGAATGCAACAGTTAAATAAAAGGTAAAAGGTTTCTGTGTTGTGCCCGATGCATCACCGGCGATTTTAACCATATCCTGTAATCCGATAACCGAAACCAACGCAGTTGTTTTCAATAAAACCAACCAGTTATTTCCTATACCCGGTAACGCGTGGCGCATCATCTGCGGAAACATAACACGAAAAAATATTTTGTATTTATTCATTCCATAGGCAATCGCAGCTTCTAGCTGGCCTTTTTCAACCGCTGAAAAAGCACCACGAAATGTTTCTGCCATATAAGCACCAAAGATAAAACCTATAGTAACAATACCGGCAAAATAGGGACTGACATCGATATAATCAGGTAAAAATGAAGACCATTCATGAGCAGGATTAAAGCGGGCAAAAAGCCCGTTTAACCATTCATTGAAACTATAAGTGAACTCGTTGATCAACATCTGGCCGCCAAAAAAAATCAGCAGCATTAAAATCAGATCCGGAATACCACGAATAACCGTCGTATATAAGGTTGCAGCACCTTTTAAAAATGTTGAATGCGATAGCTTAGCAGAAGCACCCAGCAAACCTAAAAATACCGATAATAAAAGTGACAACAGTGCAACCTGAATGGTTAACCATGCCCCTTCAAGCAGTATGCCCTGATAATTTTGTAGCTCAGTCATAGCAAATTTTACTTCCAATTAAATAAAAAAGGATGGTCGCCCATCCTTTTTATAGACCCTTTCAGCGGTTATTCTGCGCCATAGATATCAAAGTTAAAGTACTTATCCTGAATTGCTTTATATCTGCCATCGGCACGAACCGCAGCAATCGCAGCATTAAACTTTTCTACCAGATCTTTATCCTGCTTGCGAATTGCAATACCGGCACCTTCACCGAACCATTTAGCATCAGTTAATTGAGGGCCAACAAATGCAAATTTATCACCGCCTTCTTTACCTAATAAACCGTCGATAATAGCGGCAGCATCTGCTAATACATAATCCAGGCGCCCCGCTTTCAGATCCAGGTATGCTTCATTAGCTGAACCGTAACGTTTAATTTCAGCTTTTGGAAAATTATCAGAAATATAAGTGTCCATACTTGTCGCACGTTGTACACCTACTTTTTTACCTGTCATAAAGTCAGCCGTAGCTTCAAATTGAGTTCCTTTCAGGGCTGCAAAACGGGCAGGAATGTGCATATATTTATCAGTGAAAGCGACCTTTTTTTTACGCTCAGCTGTGATATCCATTGTCGCAATAATTGCATCGTATTTACGGGCTAACAGCGCGGGAATAATACCGTCCCAGTCCTGTTTTACTATGGTACATTTTGCGCCTATCTCAGCACATAAGGTATGAATCAGATCAATATCGAAACCTGTTACACTGCCATCAGCTTCCGTATTACTAAATGGCGGATAAAATCCCTCCACCCCGATGCGGACTTCTTTCCACTCTTTCGCCTGCGCTGCATTAAGTGACATAGCAAACAGTGCTATTAATAAGCTTATTTTTTTCATTTTATATCCTTGTAATAAGAGAGAGTTAAATATTCCAGGTTCGTCGTTTAATAAACCGATGAAATAAATTGTTTAAAACGTTTAGATGACGGGTTTACAAAAATATCTTCCGGTTTCCCCTGCTCTTCAACTAAACCTTCGTGTAAGAAGATCACTTTACTGGAAACATCACGTGCAAAAGCCATTTCATGAGTAACTACTAGCATAGTGCGTCCCTCTTCAGCTAACCCGCGCATCACATTCAATACTTCTCCGACAAGTTCAGGATCAAGTGCTGAAGTAGGTTCATCGAAGAGCATCACTTCCGGCTCGACAGCTAGTGCACGTGCAATAGCAACGCGTTGTTGCTGGCCTCCAGATAGCTGCCCCGGGTAAAAAGCCTTACGCTCATATAACCCAACCCGCTGTAATATAATTTCAGCTTTGGCAATCGCTTCCTTTTTCGGCACACCTAAGACATGCACCGGTGCTTCAATAACATTTTCCAAAACTGTCATATGTGACCATAGATTGAAACTTTGAAAAACCATCGCCAAACGGGAACGGATACGTTCAACCTGTTTAATGGAAACTGGTACTGCACCGCGCTTTTTATCCTGTCTCATTTCGATTAACTCACCATTTACACGAATCTCGCCGGAGGAAGGAGTTTCAAGAAGATTAACGCAACGCAGTAGTGTACTTTTACCCGATCCCGAAGCGCCTAAAATAGAGATAACATCGCCTTTATATGCTTCTAAATCGATTCCTTTTAAGACTTCGTTAGCTGCAAATGACTTATGGAGGTTTTTAATCGATAGTGTTGGTAATGGCATATAATTCAATTCATTTTTTGTGGGTAAAATATTTTTCGTATATTAACAGTTATCATCGTGGATTTTAATAAAATTAATATCAAGCTTTTGCACCACTGAAGTTTAATAAAGCTGTAAATAGCGAAGATCATCGTTAAACAATAATTATTTTAAAAAGAGAGTTAGAGCTTGTTTTATAATTACCTTTACAATTTTTTTTTCCATGTTATCTTGCGCGCATTTTACAATAATAGATAACAAACAAGGTGAATAACATGCCACAAACGATTAAATACGCAAACCCGGGTCCTCTAGGTCTAATGGGTTTCGGAATGACAACAGTTTTACTTAATATCCATAATGCCGGCTTTTTTCCGATCAGTGCAATGATCCTGGCAATGGGTCTTTTTTATGGCGGTGCAGCGCAGGTTATCGCTGGTATCCTTGAGTTTAAAAAAGGTAATACTTTCGGTTTAACAGCTTTCACTTCTTACGGTTTTTTCTGGATCAGTCTAGTTGCATTGCTTCTTTTCCCGCAAATGGGTTTAGGTGATGCTGCACAAGCTACACCGCATGCATTTATGGCCTGGTACCTGGTTATGTGGGGAATCTTCACCGCTTTCATGTTTATCGGCACATTACGTGGAAATAAAGTGTTACAGTTTATTTTTGCCAGCTTAACAGTTCTTTTCTTCCTATTAGCGATCCGCGATTTCACCGGTTCTAAACTGATTGGTACTATCGCTGGATTTGAAGGTATTATCTGTGGATTCAGTGCTATCTATTTAGCAATGGCGGAAGTAATTAACGAACAATACGGTCGTACTGTTTTACCAATCGGTGCAAAGGAATAACAACCTGGCATAACAGTCGCTATTAATGGCTCAGCAGTTGATAAAAACCGGGTATAAAAACCCGGTTTTTTTGTTTTTAACGGAACAACAAATCGCTTTCCTTTTCTTCTTCCATGCACCGCCAACAATGATAATACCAAATCCGATAATTATCTATTCATTTATGCTTGTTAAAATGAATGCTAGCTAGACATAAAACTACGTTTTAGTCTTTGTTATTTATTTTGCAATTAGAACAACTAGTTACTGCAATCAATGCCTTGCTTTCATCCATTTTTCCTACGCCTAAATAGATCATCTAATTAACGGAATTGGTATAATTCAGACAACTAATTTAATAGGAAGTAGTCTGATTAACCGTGATGGTGTTCATGATGCTCGTGGTGGTGATGCTCATTGTGTTCATGATGCTCATGATTTTCATGTTCCTTATCATCTTGTGTTTCCTGCAATCTAGCTAGCAAACGGTTCAATCCTGTTTCTGTTTGCTGTTGTTTTTCTTCATTCTCTAATGCTTGCAGCTGTAACAGCTCATTTTCTTCAGCAAGTTTGTTGTTTTGTTCTTTAAGTTCAGCAACCTGCTGTTTCAGTTGCTTATTCTTTGCAATGGCTTGCTCGATAAGTTGTTCTAGTTGAGGCAGAGTATTTTCTATCATAATGTGCTCTTATAAACGGTAGGGAGATAAGGTCTAATTTAATCTAAAGTGGCCCATATTACTATATGGATCACTCATTATTCACCTCTTGATCAAACCAATGTCAATAAAAAAGCTTCTTTCTTTTCCATTGCTTCTTTAATACTTAAACGTACACGGCCTTGACGGTCTACTTCCAGTACTTTAACTTTCACTTCCTGACCTTCAACCTTGCGCGCAACGACGATAGTTAATGATGAAGAACCGAAACGAAGTTTCGCAGTCTGAAGAAGACCTGAGACTTTTTGTAC
>NZ_JBFGZY010000027.1:0-30258 GCF_041586535.1 Psychromonas sp.
CTGACCTGGCTGGAAAGCGGGGATCCGGATAATTTTGAGCGTATTAAAGCAGCACTGTAAGGCGTAACCAGGGCATTTTCCGGGCGGCAAAACTGTCGATTAAAGACACTGGGGTTACGCGGCTGGCCTAATCTGACCTGGCTTGAAAGCGGGGATCGGGATAATTTTGAGCGTATTAAAGCAGCACTGTAAGGCGTAACCAGGGCATTTGCCGGGCGGCAAAACTGTCGATTAAAGACACTGGGGCTACGTGGCTGGCCTAATCTGACCTGGCTGGAAAGCGGGGATCCGGATAATTTTGAGCGTATTAAAGCAGCACTGTAAGGCGTAACCAGGGCATTTTCCGGGCGGCAAAACTGTCGATTAAAGACACTGGGGTTACGTGGCTGGTCGAAACTGATTTGGCTGGAAAGTGGCAACTTTATTTTTTTAGAATCTAAGAATCCGAATTATGCGTTACGAGCTTCGAGTCGAGAGTTACGATGTTCGTAGCTCGAAACTCTACGCCCGCTACCCGCTGCCAGTCCCCGATAGTCCCTTACAACATATCCGCCAACGGCGACCTAATATTTTTCTATTTTGTTTTTTATGAAAGTATCTTATTGTAACAGTTGTACTTTCCTTTTATTACTGATGTAATATTAAGCGAACTTTTCAAGGGAATGGTAAAAAAAGAGCGCTTGATTTAAGACTCAGGTGTTGTTAGAAAGTGTTATGGATCAAAGTTTTGAGCAATCAAATCAGTTTTTATTTAACCATTGTTTATACTCAGTCGGTATCTAATAATAATAAGGAAAACAAATGGCCAAAGGACAATCACTTCAAGACCCGTTTCTAAATGCATTACGCAAAGAGCACATTCCTGTCGCAATTTATTTAGTGAATGGTATAAAATTACAGGGACAAATTGAGTCTTTTGATCAATTTGTTATCTTGTTAAAAAATACAGTGAGCCAAATGGTATACAAACATGCTATTTCAACGGTTGTGCCGGCTCGCGCTATCGCACCTATCCAACACGTTGAGAATGACTAGGCAACAAATCGTTTATTGATTAATTTCGGCTCGCTTAATACGAGCCATTTGTCCACATCTGACCATTTTATTTTATCCTATCCTTATAGTGCTTATGGTAGGATAATCGTTCTTGCTTCCCTTCTATATTGGAGATTTATTTGTTTGATCGTTACGAGGCCGGAGAACAGGCTGTTTTAGTTCATATCACTTTTTCTGATGAAAATAATAAAGAAGATCTTGATGAGCTGAAGCTATTAGTCAGTTCAGCCGGTGTAAATTCGCTTGGTACTGTTACAGGTCCCCGCAAATCCCCTCATGCCCGTTATTTTGTCGGCACAGGTAAAGCTCAGGAAATTGCTGATACAGTAAAAACACTCGGTGCGGATGTGGTTATTTTTAACCATGCTTTGAGCCCCGCCCAACAGCGTAATTTAGAAACATTATGCGAATGTTTGGTGTTAGACAGAACCGCATTGATCCTGGACATTTTTGCACAGCGTGCACGCACCTACGAAGGTAAATTACAGGTGGAATTAGCTCAGTTACGCCATCTGTCTACGCGGCTTATTCGTGGCTGGACCCATTTGGAACGACAAAAAGGCGGTATCGGATTACGTGGTCCGGGTGAAACACAATTAGAAACTGACAGACGTTTATTACGCGCACGTATCAGCACCATCAGATCGCGTTTGGCAAAAGTGGAAAAACAACGGGAGCAGGGGCGTCGCTCCCGTCAGCGTAATGAGGTGCCGACAATATCACTGGTTGGTTATACCAATGCCGGTAAATCTACGCTGTTTAATCAGATTACCGATGCCGGTGTATATGCTGCCGATCAGCTCTTCGCAACCCTGGATCCGACCCTGCGTAAAATTGATGTGAGCGATGTCGGAAACTGTATTTTAGCCGATACGGTAGGTTTTATCCGTCATTTACCCCATGATCTGGTTGCCGCATTTAAAGCGACCCTGCAGGAAACCCGTGATGCAACATTATTGTTACATGTTGTTGATTGTGCTGATGAGTGTTATCACGACAATATTAAAGCCGTAGAGACCGTTCTGGAAGAGATCGATGCCGGCGAAGTGCCGCAGCTGATGATTATGAATAAAATCGATGCGCTGCAAGATATCCGTCCGCATATCGATTTTGACGAATCGGGTAAACCGGTCAGAGTATGGTTATCTGCACAAACCGGTGCAGGTGTTGAACTGTTATTTGAGGCGTTAACTACTCTGTTATCAGGGCAAATTCGTTCGCTGCAGCTTGCTATACCGCCAAGCGATGGCAAATTACGCGCCTTGTTTTATCAGTTGGACTGCATTGAAAATGAGTCTTATGCCGAAAATGGTGATTGTATAGTGGATATCCGTTTAAATAATATCGAATGGCAACGCTTGATAAAGCAGCAGGGTGGCACCATAGAAAGTTATATTGTTGATGCAAAATAGCCTATTTTGATCAACTCGTTGCATATTATGTCATGTTTTCTTTATTATTCTGATGAACATTGATACATTGCTTTAACATTTTTGTTTTATTATATCGGGAGCTATATATGGCTTGGAACGAACCGGGAAAAGATAAAGACCCGTGGAATAACAAC
The DNA here is from genome assembly GCF_041586535.1 of Psychromonas sp. Lineage (GTDB taxonomy): Bacteria > Pseudomonadota > Gammaproteobacteria > Enterobacterales > Psychromonadaceae > Psychromonas. The sequence goes on from NZ_JBFGZY010000027.1 coordinate 2,624, forward strand.
GGTAAAAAGAATGATCAGGGGCCACCTGATCTTGATGTTGTTTTTAAAAAATTATCGAAATTATTAGGCGGTTTAACGGGTAAAAAGCCATCCTCAGACGATGACGGTTCAAATGGCGGCGGTAATATTGCCATTATCGCGGTTTTTGCTGTGCTTGCTGTGGTTTGGTTTATCAGCGGTTGGTACACAATTAAAGAATCAGATCGGGGAGTTGTATTACGCTTCGGTGCTTACCATTCTCAAGTTGATCCCGGTTTACATTGGCACCCTAATTTTATTGATGAAATTATTCCGATTAACGTTGAAGCATTCCGTACCATGCCGACCACCGGCTTTATGCTCACGGAAGATGAAAACATTGTTCAGGTGTCCATGGAAGTGCAGTACCGTATTGTTACGCCGGAAAAATACCTGTTTAGTGTAACCAATGCCGATAACAGTTTATTACAGGCATTAGATAGTTCATTGCGCTTTATTGTCGGTCACTCGACTATGGATGATGTGCTGACCACCGGACGTGAAAGCGTGCGCCAGCAAACTTGGGAAATGCTCGACACTATCATTGAACCCTACGAGTTAGGGATCCAGATTGTTGATGTCAACTTACAGCAAACCCGTCCGCCTGAAGAAGTTAAAGATGCCTTTGATGATGCTATTTCAGCACAGGAAGATGAACAACGCTTTATCCGTGAAGCTGAAGCTTATGAGCGTGAAAAAGAGCCTATTGCACGTGGTCAGGTCAAGCGTATTGAACAGCAGGCACAGGCCTATAAAGAGGGTTTAATTTTACAGGCGCAGGGTGAAGTGGCCCGCTTTAATCAATTATTACCTGAATACCAGGCAAATCCGGAGGTGACCCGCCAGCGTTTATATCTGGAGGCAATGGAAAGTGTATTTAATAATACCTCGAAAGTATTAATTGATAATAAAGGCGGCAGTAACTTAACCTTCCTGCCATTAGATCAGTTAATGAATAAGGGGGCGTCGGCAATCGAAGCAGATCAAGGTATTTCAGAAATAGAAACACGTTCACGTGCCGATGAAAAAGCAGCTATCGATGAACGTGCCAGCCAAAATTCTTCATCAATTCGTAGCGGCAGAAGCACTGGGAGAGACTACTAATGAGAAAATTATTAATACTTCCAATATTACTGGTTCTGATTTTTATGAGCAGTGCATTTGTTATTTCGGAAGGCCAGCAGGGTATCGTGATGCAGTTCAGCAAAGTGAAACGTGACGCTGAAGGCCTGCCTGTTGCTTACCCGCCGGGTCTGCACTTTAAAGTTCCTTTTATTGATTCTGTGCGCAGTATGGATGCACGTATTCAAACTTTGGATGATCAGGCTGATCGTTTTGTCACTTCAGAGAAAAAAGATTTAATCATTGACTCTTATGTGAAATGGCAGATTGATGATTTAGCGGTTTATTTCCTGGCCACGGGCGGCAATAAAATGCAGGCGGAAGCGTTATTGAAACGTAAAATCAACAACGGATTACGTAGCGAGATCGGTTCACACACGATTAAGGAGATTGTTTCGGGTAAGCGTGGTGAGGTGATGGAAACGTCGCTTAAACGTATGGCACGCTCCAGTGAATTAGGTATCAGAGTTGTTGATGTACGGATCAAGAAAATTAACTTACCTAATGAAGTCAGCAGCAGTGTTTACAAACGTATGCGCGCAGAGCGCTTAGCCGTGGCAAAAGAGCACCGTTCTCAGGGGCAGGAGCAGTCAGAGGTGATTCGCGCCAACATAGATCGTAAGGTCTCTATTATGCTGGCTCAGGCCAATAAAGAGTCATTGGAGATTCGCGGTTCCGGTGATGCGGAGTCCTCACAGATTTATGGCGATGCTTATTCAAAAGCGCCAGAGTTCTTCTCTTTTTTACGCAGTATGCAGGCCTATCAAAAGAGTTTTACCAATAAAGATGACGTGATGGTATTAAGCCCTGATTCAGATTTCTTTAAGTATATGAATAGTACAAAATAAATCATTGCAAATGAAAAAAGGGCGATTTATCGCCCTTTTTTATGCCGTCAAGAAAATTTCTGTTCAAGAGTTAAACAAAGAACTGAATATCTTTCTTGAAATACAGGTTTAAACTTTGCTAAAATCCGCGTTTAATTCGCTAGAGATATGTGATTCTGATGGGAAATAACGTAGTAGTACTTGGCACTCAATGGGGTGACGAAGGTAAGGGCAAGGTCGTAGACCTGCTAACTGACAAAGCACAATGGGTTGTTCGCTATCAAGGTGGACACAATGCTGGACACACACTTGTAATTGATGGAGAGAAAACTGTTCTTCATCTAATTCCATCAGGCATTCTGCGCAGTAACGTGAAATGCGTTATTGGTAACGGTGTGGTTTTATCGCCTGAAGCTTTATTAAAAGAGCTGAAAATGCTTGAAGACCGCGGTGTACCGGCGAAAGAACGCCTGTTTATCAGTGAAGGTTGTCCTTTGATTCTGCCGTATCATGTTGCACTTGATGTTGCGCGTGAACAGGCTCGTGGTAATAAAGCTATCGGTACAACAGGCCGTGGTATAGGTCCTGCGTACGAAGATAAAGTGGCTCGCCGCGGTTTACGTGTTGACGATCTGTTCAATATGGACAGCTTTGCGATTAAGCTGAAAGAGGTGGTTGATTACCATAACTTCCAGTTAGTTAACTACTACAAAGTAGAAGCGGTTAACTATGAAGAAGTATTAAAACAGGTGCAGGAAGTTGCAGACCTGTTAATCGGTATGGTTATTGACGTAACCGATGAGCTGGATAAAGCCCGTTTACGCGGTGAAAATATCTTATTTGAAGGTGCTCAAGGCACATTGCTCGATATTGACCATGGTACATACCCTTATGTAACTTCTTCAAACACTACTGCTGGCGGCGTTGCGACCGGAAGTGGATTTGGTCCGGCACATATCGATTATGTTTTAGGTATTGTTAAAGCCTATACAACACGTGTTGGCTCCGGTCCTTTCCCGACGGAACTTTATGATGGGATAGACAAGCTGGATCCTGCCGGTAAACATCTTGGCACTGTCGGTCATGAGTTTGGTGCGACAACCGGACGTTTACGCCGTACGGGCTGGTTTGATGCGGTAGCAATCAAGCGTGCGGTACAATTAAACAGTATTACCGGTTTTTGCTTAACCAAACTGGATGTATTAGACGGTTTGAAAGAGATCAAAATCTGTACCGGTTACACCATGCCAAATGGCAAGGTGGTGGATGTTCCTCCAATGTGTGCCGATGGTTATGAAGTTGCTGTTCCAATCTATGAAACTATGCCCGGCTGGACTGAAAGTTCATTCGGTGTGACTTCATTTGATGCACTGCCAGCCAATGCCCAGGCTTATATCAAGCGTCTGGAAGAGATCACCGGCGTACCAATGGATATTATCTCCACTGGCCCGGATCGTAATGAAACAATGATTCAAGTTAATCCTTTTAACTAAATCATTGCCCATTCATTAACAGTGAATGATTAATAAAAAGCCCTTGGCATTGATAATGTTAAGGGCTTTTTTGATCTGCCAATAAAATACCTTAATACCCTTGTAAGAAAAATTAATAACAGCAAGATAACGCTAATTTCTATTTTTGGAAGTTTGACTTCAGGCGCGCCAGTGCTAACACTCTGCTTAACAATTTAAACATAGATCAATTACCTTTCAGATTGCTATTATCGTTGATTTTAGACGGCAGGATTGTTCAGGTTAAGCCTCACTGGGCTGGGGGAGATTAATCTAAGCTGGAGCAAAGCCTTTAACACTGTAGAGCAGTTAAAGGCTCTTTTAATTGGAGGTTAAGATTTTCTATCTGCTGCAATATGCGCGAGACTGATCAGTGCCTGCTTATATTCACTGTCTGGAAGAACGGCTATTGCCGCGATGGCCTTGTCAGCTTCTTCAAGTGCACGCTGTCTGGTGTACTCTAATGCCTTCGTATCGTGCAGTGCCTGTATGATTTCATCAAAGTGCTGCATACCGTTGGCTTTTTCAATTGCCTCCCTGATAAGCGCTACTTGTTTGTTGTTACCGTGTTGAATTGCGTATAAAAGCGGCAGGGTAGGTTTACCTTCCGCTAAGTCATCTCCGGTGTTTTTTCCCATCTCTTGTGCATCGGAGTTATAATCCATCACATCATCGGTTAACTGGAATGCAGTCCCTAAATATTTACCATAATCGCGTAACGCAGTTTCAACTTCCGGAGACTGCCCTCCTAATACAGCGACAAGTTGGGTTGCCGCTTCAAATAGTTTAGCGGTTTTAAAGTAGATAACGTCCATATAGCTTTTTTCAGTGGTATCTGGGTCATTGCAGTTCATCAGCTGTAAAACTTCCCCTTCGGCAATAACATTGGTTGCCGAAGACAAAATATCCATCACTTTTAAATTACGCAATTCGGTCATCATCTGAAAAGAGCGGGTATATAAGAAATCACCCACTAATACGCTTGCCGCAGAGCCGAATAGTGCATTGGCGGTCTGTTTGCCGCGACGCAAATCAGATTCATCCACAACGTCATCGTGCAGTAAGGTTGCGGTATGGATAAATTCGATAATCGCGGCAAGTTTAGTGATGTGCAAATCATGAATGTTAAGTGCTTTGGCTGCTAATACGGTAATTAACGGACGAATACGTTTACCACCGCTGTTGATAATGTAAAAACCCAATTGATTAATTAAAGCGACATCCGAACTTAATTGTTCCGTGATAAGTTGATTAACCTGATGCATTTCAGTTGTAGAAATGTGCTGAATTATTTTGATGTCCATGAGCCTAACAGTCCGAATTATCACACTTAATAAAGAAAGCGTATTATTGCTGTTTATGGAGGACAGCACAACTGCTCAACGCATAAAATGGCTAACTTGTAGCCATCTGCGTAACCAGCGCAGTATTTTCTGTGAAAATTGTCATTTTTTATCGATCAAAAGGCTTATACCCCGAACTCAGTCTTTTTTTATCCAGGCTGTGGAACCGTATTTTGAGCTGCCCTGGGCAACTATTAATTCAGCTGATAGGCGGTTTGTTTGTGTATCCCCTGATACTTCAAGATGCAAAGTCAGCAAGGTCAACTAGACATAAAATTGAAGTCTAGTTATTCTACAGAGATATTTTATAACAAAGCAGATTGGTGCAATTTCCCTTGCCCTACGGGGCGCGAGCTCGAAAACCAGTTCTGCGTTGCAGCAATCGAAAAGGGAGTAACCATTACCTCATGTTGCGCCTTGCTCTGGTTTCCAAGCTCGTGCCTGACAAAGCATTTTGAAGTAACATGGGGATAGTAATTAAATTACAATATTTTTCGTGAATATCATTGCCAACAAGGCTCATTTGCCGTAAACTCCGCCTCCATTGTGATTAATAAGTGTGCTCTCGTTGCTCAGTTTCGAATGAAATAGCAATGAGATGCCTGAACGGAGTAAGAAACATGTACGCTGTTATCCAGAGTGGTGGCAAGCAACACCGTGTAGCTGTTGAACAAACTCTTCGTTTGGAAAAACTAGACGTTGAAGCTGGTGCAACTGTAGAATTTGATAAAGTTCTTCTAGTAGCAAATGCTGAAGATGTTAAAGTTGGTGTTCCATACGTTGAAGGAAGTAAAGTTACTGCTGAAGTAGTAGCTCACGGTCGTGGCAAGAAAGTAAAAATCGTTAAGTTCCGCCGTCGTAAGCACTCGCGTAAACAAGCGGGTCATCGTCAGTGGTTTACTGAAGTTAAAATTACTGCAATTAACGCTTAATTAGGAGTTATTAAAAATGGCACATAAAAAAGCTGGTGGTAGTACTAATAACGGTCGCGATTCAGAAAGTAAACGCCTAGGTGTTAAACGTTTTGGTGGCGAATCAGTTCTAGCTGGTAATATTCTTGTTCGTCAACGTGGTACTAAATTCCACGCTGGCACTAATGTTGGTATCGGTAAAGACCATACTCTTTTTGCTAAAGCTACTGGTGTAGTTAAGTTTGAAAAGAAAGGTCCTAAAATGCGTAGCTTCATTAGCATCGTAGCTGAATAATTTCAGTTCCGACTAAAGAGTTTTAAAAGCCTCGCTGATGCGGGGCTTTTTTTTTACCTTAAATTTAAACAACGTACTTATTTCTATTAATATATGAATATGTTCAATAGAAATGAGTATAATTATACTTTATGCCGTTCCGGATAGGTAAACGGGCTTAAATTTCGCGGATAAATTAATGACCAAAGGGCTTTTGCTTAGCAGGCAGTCTGGCACAATGCTCGTTCATTTTGTCCCGTTGGATTGTCCAGAGAGTTATCCGCAGTGGTGTTATACAAACCAAACTATTGTGTTGGTTTCTTGGAGGTTGTAATGAAGTTTGTTGATGAAGCAAAAATAAAGGTTGATGCCGGAGATGGCGGCAACGGTGTTATTGGCTTCCGTACCGAAAAATATATTCCTCGTGGTGGCCCGAATGGAGGCGATGGCGGTGATGGTGGAGACGTTTATCTGCAGGCGGATGAAAATTTAAATACACTTATCGATTTCCGCTTTGTTCGCTTTTATGCGGCTGAGCGTGGTGAAAATGGCCAGACTCGAGACTGTACCGGCTCTCGCGGTAGCGATAAAATTATTAAAGTACCTGTGGGTACACGTTGCCGTGACGATGATACAGGTGAGATTCTTGGTGATTTAACTAAAGACGGGCAAAAACTGATGGTCGCCAAAGGTGGCTTCCACGGTTTGGGTAATGCGCGCTTTAAAAGCAGTACGAACCGTGCGCCTCGTCAAAAGACGGATGGCACACCCGGTGAAGTGCGCAACTTGCTTTTAGAATTGTTGTTACTTGCCGATGTGGGCATGTTAGGTCTGCCTAATGCGGGTAAATCTACTTTCATACGCAGCGTTTCTGCAGCAAAACCTAAAGTGGCGGATTATCCTTTTACCACCTTAATTCCCAATCTGGGTGTGGTGAGTATGGGGCATGGGCGTAGCTTTGTGATTGCGGATATTCCCGGCTTAATTGAAGGGGCGTCTGAAGGGGCCGGTCTTGGCACACGCTTCCTGCGTCATCTGGAACGTTGTCGTGTATTGCTGCATATGATTGATTTATTACCGGCTGATGGCAGTGACCCTGCGCAAAATGCTTTAGTGATTATCGAAGAGCTGAAAAAACACAGCCCTAAATTGGCCACTAAACCGCGTTGGTTAATCTTTAATAAAACCGATCTTTTGCTGGAAGATGAAGCCGAATTAGTGATGCAGAGTGTTATCGATGCGCTGCAATGGGATGGCCCTGTTTATAAAGTAGCTGCTATTTCAAAAACCGGCACGCAGCAGGTTTGTCAGAATGTAGTTGATTATTTAGAAGAGTTACCGACAGAATTTACGCCTGAGGAAGAGCGTCAGCAGGTTGAATTCCAGTGGGATGATTATCATCAGTCAACTATTGATGAAGTCGCAGGCGATTTCGATGATGAAGAGGACGACTGGGATGAGGATGATGAGATGATGGAAGTCATCTACGTTAAGGAATAACTGGGTAAAGTATCATGGGTATAACCCTTTCTTAATCTTTAAAAACGCTGCCCGGGTTAACCCTGCAGCGTTTTTTTATGGAAGAAAGATTTTTGGCCGATCTTTGCATTTTTTACTCTGGATAATGAAAGCGTCACTGCCTGCAAAACTTTTCGCTGTTATACCAATTCCGATAATTAGATGATCTATTTAGGCGTAGAAAAAATGGATGAAAGCAAGGCATTGATTGCAGTAACTAGTTGTTCTAATTACAAAATCGATAACACAGCTAGCATTCATTTTAGCAAGTATAAATGAGTAGATAGTTATCGGATTTGGTATTATTAATGTCTGGGACGCGCTTATCCATCCCCGTGTCTATAAATCAGCGTGGCCGGAGGAAAAGGTGCTTGAGCGCATTCGTGAGCAGTCAGGAAAACATTTTGATCCGAATGTGGTCAAGCTGTTTTTAGAAAACTATGCGCAGATAGTGGCAAGTGCAAAAGCAACTCAAAGTGACTTTTCTGCCAGCAGATAAGCTTGCGCTTCACGTTGTACATTGTCCAGTTCATCTAATAGCTCCAGTAACTCCGGTTCCAAGAGAGCCGGTGTAATACCTTGTTTTAACTCATTTTCAATCAGCCGGGCAATATCTTTAAGTTTAGGTACACCACTGTAACTGCATCCGCCGTGAAATTTATGGATAATTTGGGCAAAGTGGACATTATCAAGATCGCCATCCAGTGCTTTATTTGTCTGTTTTTGTATTTCTGCAAATTCGTTAAGTAACATGGTCAACATCTCTTTAGCAAGATCGGCTTTGCCGGCGGATTGTTTTAATGCCAGAGACCAATCAAAAGAGCGGTTTTTTGGTGCAGGTTTATCGCTTGAGTTTAACGCGGGTAGCGAGGATTTACTGTCGATTGCTTTTGCGAGAGGAGCCCATTTGTTAATAATTTTCTGCAGCGCAATTTCATCAATCGGTTTTGCTAAGCAATCATCCATGCCCTGCTGCAGAAACTGCTCTTTTTCGCCGGGCAGGATATGTGCAGTGACCGCGATAACCGGGGTGTTGTTATTGATGTTTCCCGTTTTGATCTGCAGACAGGCATTAATGCCGTCCAATACCGGCATCTGGATATCCATGAAAATAAGATCAAAGTGTTGTAATTTGGATTGCTCAACCGCTTGTTGACCATTAGTGCAGGTTGTTACGCTATTGGTGCGATCTGCCAACATGGCGGAAATAAGCTTTAGATTAGCAGGGTTGTCATCTACGGCCATGACATTGATATCCTTGCGCACGAAGATAGGTAATACCTTCTGACGGATAGCTGCATTGCTGCCCTGGTTATTTGAGATAAGTGCATTAGAGAAATTTTTATAATTGATAGGCTTACTCAAGCAGTGTTTAATACCTGTTGCCATCAGCGTTTCATAGATACTCGGATCGCTGGAATTGAGCAATATAATAATGTTGTCGGTAAATAACTTAGCTTGCTCGATATGATGGAGCAGCGGCTGCAGGTTCTGGCAGTTACTGTATCCGATAACAATACTGTCATACTGTTTTTTTAATAATCGCTGCCATTGCTGATCTGTTTCTGCCAGTGAAGGTTCCGTTTTCCACTGATTGAGCAATTGTAAGCACGCCCGCGCAGCATATTTGTTGCCTTCATAAACTAAAACCGTCCTTTGATACAAATTTGGCAGCGCGGCACTGTTGAGTGCTGCTCTGTTGCTTTTTTCTATCACAATGGTAAACCAGAAGGTCGAACCTTGTCCCGGGGTAGAAATTAAATCAATATTACCCTGCATCTCTTTGACCAGTTTTTGGGTGATCACTAGCCCTAAGCCCGTACCGCCATACTGCCGGGTGATACTGGTATCTGCCTGACCGAAGGCTTTGAACAGTTGCGCCTGCTGCTTTTCTGAAATACCGATACCGGTATCTGAGATCATCATTTTAAGGGTCACTTTATCCTTGTCGTTTGTTTCTGCTTCAATGCGTTGAATTTGTACTTCAATATTGCCTGTTTCGGTAAACTTGATAGCATTGCCGATTAAATTGGTTAAAATCTGCTGCAGACGCATTGCGTCACCAAACACCTCGTGCGGTACTTCTGGGGCGACCATAATACTTAGTTCAAGTTTTTTTTCATGGGCGCTCGGGGCGAGCAGGTGCATCGTCTCATCGATGCAGTCCCGGAGATCAAAAGGGATATGCTCCAGAGTGAGTTTACCGGCTTCCAGTTTAGAAAAATCAAGGATATCATTGATGATATTAAGCAGGTTTCCGGCGGAGCGTTCGATGGTCTGCATATAATCGATTTGATTAGCTGTCAACTGTGTTTTTAAAAGCTGCCGCGCAAATCCGATCACTCCGTTAAGCGGGGTCCGCAATTCATGACTCATATTGGCTAAAAACTCAGATTTAACAAGGGCAGCCTGTTGTGCTTGTTTTTTGGTGATATCAAGCTCAATGTTCTGTACTTCCATCTGGTCCAGCGTTTCTCTTAACTCACTGGTAGCAAGATCAATACTGTCCTGCATCTCCTCATGATGTTTGGACATTGCCAGAGCCATCTGGTTAATGCCCAACTGCAGAGAAGCGATTTCTCCGGAGTAATTACCTTCTACGCGGGAATTTAATCTACCCAAACTGATCTTATCAACCACAGAGGCCATATCGGAAATGGGGCCGGTAATGCGTTTCGCCTGAGCAAAAGCAAGCAGTAAGCTGCCTAAAATGCCTAACAAGAGAACAGCGAAGGAGAGTGCGGTATCGCGATAAAGTAACAGCTCGATTTCATCGGTATTAACTTCCAGGGCCACATAACCAACAATTTTAGGCGCTTGTTCAAAGGTTGACTGGTATTCCAGAAAATTGCTTTCATCAACGATCGGGCTGCGTACTATTATCGTGTTCTGGTTATGTTCTACCTGAGTTAGGAGGGGAATCGTCTGGCCGTTGGCTATACTCAACATATCAAAGTTGCGATGATAGTTACTGGTTACAAAAAGCTGATTTTGCGCATCAAAAATAGCGATACTTTTGATCATTGGACTGTTTTTACGGTGTGTTGAGCCGATCAGGCGCCTTAGCACGGTTCGGGTTTCATCCTGTATACCGTATTCGCTGGCGATCGCCAGCGGTTCAGTGATATTAATAGCACGATTGATCAAAAAATCATTTGCCTGGTGATAACGATGGAAAGAAAAGTAACTCGCTAATATTCCGCCGATTAGAATCGTAGGCAGAATGGTAAATGCAATAACTTGTGCTCGAAGCCCGTATTTTGTCATAGATTTTTTTCTAAAATTAGTGGTATGGCCAAACTGGTTGAATCTGCATCTTCAAGTAGCCTGGCTATAATAGCAAGCCCGGAAAAAGAGGTTGTTATGCTTGCCGGCTATAATTAACCCTGTTCAGTCATCAATTTGCTATAAATGAATGCTTTTATTTCTCATTATGTGACAATAGTGTTATCGATAAATGTCAGGCTATGATGGCATAGCTTACTTCACCTGTGAATTACTTATGGCCCAGTTCTTTAAAGCATCACCCACAAATAGCAGAAAAAATTACATTTTGAAAAATGTAAAAGTTGAAAAGTTAGATCATCAGGGGCGTGGTTTAGCTTATTATCAGAATAAGCCCGTTTTTATTGAGGGTGCGCTTAGCGGTGAGTTACTTGACGTGCAAGTTACAGAAAGCAAAAAACGTTATTATAAAGCTCAAATAAAAAAGGTGATTAAGGCCAGTGAGTTAAGAGTTACACCAGTCTGCCCGCATTATCAGGAATGTGGAGGCTGTCACCTGCAGCATATCAACCAGGCTGCGCAATTACAGGTCAAATCAGAAGGTTTAATCTCATTATTTAAACGTTTTGCCAAGCAGGCTCCGCAACAGCTTGAAGCGCCAATTAGCGAGCAGGCATGGGGTTATCGTCGCACTGCCCGTTTTGGTTTACAATTTGATAAAAAAAATAAGATGCTTAAGATGGGGTTCAGGCGTGCTCAAAGTAATAATCTGATCGACCAGAAGGTTTGCCCGATATTATTACCTGAATTGGAAGGTTTAATTCCAGATATTAAGGTTTTATTAAACAGTTTACAGGGCAAAGCGGATTTAGGGCATATTGAGCTGCTTTATGCAGATCAGGGGCCGGTGGTGCTATTACGTCACCTGAAAGCCTTAACTGCATCGGATGTAAAGCTTATAAAGGAGTTTTCAGAGCAGCAACAGTTGAACTTTTTTGTTCAACCTTCTACTAATCAGTGTATCTGTCTGGCTGGTGAGGAAAATCTCAGTTACCAGCTGCCGGAATGGGGCTGTTCTGTGCATTTTTCACCGGGCGATTTTCTCCAGGTAAATGCTAATGTAAATCAAAAAATGGTTACTCAGGCATTACAATGGCTGAATTTAGAAAAAACCGATCAGGTATTGGATCTTTTCTGTGGTTTAGGTAATTTCACTTTACCTGTTGCCCGCCATGTTGAATCGGTTGTGGGGATTGAGGGCGTGCAGAAAATGGTGGATCGTGCCAGCGCCAATGCCCGATTAAATAAACTGGATAATGTGCAATTTTACCAGGCGGATTTAAGTGCTGAAAACTTAACCCGGCAGGAATGGGCTAAACAGGATTTTAATAAGGTATTACTGGATCCTGCACGCGCGGGGGCATTGGATTGTTTGACATTTATAACAGACATAAAACCGTCGCACATTGTCTATGTTTCCTGTGATCCGCTGACTCTGGCACGCGACAGCCAGGTGTTGCTTGATAGTGGCTATAAATTAGCTAAATTAGGCTTGCTGGATATGTTCCCGCAAACCGGACATATGGAATCCATGGCATTGTTTACTGCTTAGTTTTATTCGAAGCAGATAAGCAAATGAGTTGATATAAGCTCAGGTAAGTTAAAAAAGCAAGATGCTGGACTGGGCAACAGCTGGTTATTGGGGTTGAAAACAACGTAGTTATTTTTTATTTTAAGCAGGTCCTAACCTGGATTGTTGTTATTTGAATTTTTGGAGTTTCGTTTAATGGTTTCAGTCAGAGATACGCATTTTTATCAGACCGCGCAAAAAAACCCTCAAAAATGGGTAACAACTTTAGGCTTAAGTAACGCTGATCAAAAAAAATTATTAGATAATTACGAAAAAACAATCAGTCTGTGCACCACAAGTGAGCAGTTTCCCTTGTTGGAGCTGGGCACTGAGATGGTTGAGATCTTAGTCACCTTAAGCATGGATATGGACACCCTGAACGCTGCATTAATCTTTCCTCTGCTGGATCACAACATCATCACTCAGGAACAAGTTGATGAATTGTGGCCTAAACGCGTCGCCAAGCTGGTTAAGGGAGCGACGGATATGGAAGGTATCCGGGCCCTACAAAACAAAGGGGAACTCAAAAGTAATGCGGCGCAAGTGGATAACCTGCGCCATATGTTACTGGCCATGGTTGAAGATGTCCGCGCTGTTGTTATCAAACTTGCAGAGCGAATCTGCTATTTACGTCAGGTTAAGCTGGCCGATGAAAACAAAAGGGTATTAGTTGCCAGTGAAATATCATCGATCTATGCGCCTCTGGCTAACCGCCTGGGGATTGGGCAGCTAAAATGGGAATTAGAAGATCTGGCATTTAGATATTTAGAGCCGGATACCTACAAAAAAATAGCTAAACAGCTTGATGAAAAACGTATCGATCGTGAAAACTATATTCAAAGTTTTGTCACTACCGTACAAAACGCCCTGAAAGAGATGCATGTTAATGGTACTGCTTATGGCCGCCCTAAACATATTTACAGCATTTACCGGAAAATGCAGAAAAAAAACCTCGAGTTTGAAGAACTTTATGATGTACGGGCGGTGCGTGTTGTTGTTGAAAAACTGCAGGATTGTTATGCCGCATTAGGCGCTATTCATACCAAGTGGCGGCATATTCCGAGTGAATTTGATGATTATATTGCCAATCCCAAAGCCAATGGATACCAGTCTATCCATACCGTTGTATTAGGGCCGGAAGGCAAGGCCATTGAGGTGCAGATACGTACCCAGCAGATGCATGAAGATTCAGAACTGGGGGTTGCCGCACACTGGAAATACAAAGAGGGCAGTGCCGGTGGTAAAGCCGCTGGTGGTTATGAAGAGAAGATCGCCTGGTTGCGCAAGTTGCTTGCCTGGCAGGAAGAGATTGCTGATAGTGATGATCTGGTTGATGAAGTACGCAGTCAGGTTTTTGACGATCGGGTCTATGTTTTTACTCCCAAAGGTGAAGTGATTGACCTGCCGGCAGGCTCTACGCCGCTGGATTTTGCTTATTATATACACAGCCAGATCGGGCACCGCTGTATTGGTGCTAAGATAGCGAATCATATTGTCCCCTTTACTTATCATCTAAAAACCGGTGATCAGGTGGAGATACTTACCCAGAAAGAACCCAATCCAAGCCGGGACTGGCTCAACCCTAACTTAGGCTATATCAATGCTCCCCGTGCCAGAAATAAGGTCGCATCCTGGTTCAGAAAACAGGATCGGGATAAAAATGTGCAGGCCGGTCGAGAATTATTAGAAAATGAACTGGCCAAACTTAAGCTGAAACTAAGTGATGTCTCCCCTGCGGTGGAGCGTTTTAATGTCAGTTCTGTGGAGGATATTTTTGCCGGTATCGGTAATGGTGATTTACGCATTAATCAGCTTTTGCACTTTTTAGATGATCATTATCATCAGCAGACATTAGCAGAGCAGGATAAGGCAGCCTTAGAAGCATTGGAAAAACGCAGTAGTGCCTTTGTTGCTAAACCTGCCGGTAATAATATTGTGATCGAAGGCGAGCGTAATTTACTGCATAGTATCGCCCGTTGCTGCCAACCTATTCCCGGTGAACCTATTGAAGGTTATATTACCCAGGGGCGGGGGATTTCAGTGCACCGTAAAGCTTGTGAGCAATTAGCTGATTTGCGTGAAGCACATCCGGAAAGAATCATTGCTGCTGCCTGGGAGGGAACTGATTCATCAGGTTATTCACTAACGCTTCGTGTGGAGGCATTGGATCGCAGCGGTCTGTTAAAAGATATCACCACGCTATTATCCAATGAAAAAATCAATGTTCTCGGGGTTAACAGTATGACCAATGTTAAAACTCAGACAGCGATTATCGATTTGAATTTGGAAATACGCAATAGTGACAACATCGCTAAGATTCAGACTAAATTAAAGCAATTAAAAGATGTTTCAGATATCAGACGATTGTAACAGCATGCCCCTCTGTGGTGCGGCAGAGGGGGAGTTAGATTGGTTTACTACTGGTTAAAATGTTCTTTAGAAAAAGCAATACGTTCTTCTACGCTCATTTTAGAGGTATCACCAAGGCTTTCAATGAGTTTTAGGCGCGGAAGAATACCCTGACCATTGGCGACCTGAATCGCCAGGCCAGGTCGGGCATTGAGCTCCAGTAACATCGGTCCTTGCTCACGGTCCAGTACCATATCCGTTCCTATATAACCCATTTCGGTCATTTCATAACAACTGGCTGCCAGATAGATCAGACGCTCCCACTTAGGGACTTCTAAAAGTGTGAGCTGTTTATTGGTATCAGGATGATATTTAACCGGCAGGCCAAATTGTACCGCATGCAGTGCTTTGCCGGTAGCGATATTAAGGCCCACTCCCACCGCGCCCTGATGCAGGTTAGCTTTACCATCAGATGCTGATGTGGAAAGGCGCATCATTGCCATTACCGGAAAGCCTTTGAATACGATCACCCTAACATCCGGTACCCCTTCAAAGCTGAAGCCGTCAAAGGCATTATCAAATTGGATTAAACCTTCAACGACGGCAACATCGGGGCTTCCTCCTAAACTGAATAAGCCGGCGAGAATATCGGTGACATGGCGTTTAATTTCAGAAAGACTCTCTTCTTTGCCATTACCTTTATAATAACGGCCGTGTTCAATTTTGGTGATGATCAGAATACCTTTACCACCACTCCCTTTAGCAGGTTTGATAACAAATCCGGGTACACCTTTGATATAGTCCTCAACATGCTCAACTTCCACCTGCATGGATATAACACCTAAAAGAGCCGGTGTGGTTACCTGTGCTTCATGGGCAATAATTTTGGTTTTAAGTTTATTATCCACTAACGGGTATAATCTGCGCGGGTTATAGCGGCCGATATAACCGCTATTACGCTGATTCATGCCCATAATACCTTTTTTTTTCAGCTTAAAAGGATTGGCGAAAAACATAGTTTACTCTCCGTCGAGCATAGGTTTAAAGCGGCGTAGTTCCAACAGACGGTAACCGGTATAGCTACCGAGTAATAACACGAATGCCATAACAACAAACTGTAAGCCGATAAAGTTAAACATTAAATGACGGGTATATTCATTACTCATTACAAAATAAGCGATCACCGCAACGGCTAAGCTACCACCGCCTTGTTTCATTACCTCTTTTGCGCCTTCCTCTTCCCATAACACTGACATACGTTCAATTGTCCAGGAGAGGATGATCATCGGGAAGAAAGTAATTTTAAGTCCTTCGGTAAGACCAAGTTTGTATGCCAGCACACTGAACATGGAAATTAATAGAATAACCATAATGATTACCGTCGATATTCTCGAGACCAGCAGTAAATTCAGGTGTGACAGGTAGGAGCGAATAAATAAACCAACCGAAACAAGCAGAATAAAACCGACTAATCCTGTAATTAAGCTGGTTTGAATAAACGCCATGGCGATTAACACCGGCATAAAGGTTCCTGATGTTTTCAGGCCGATTAAAATACGCATTATTACCACGACCAGGACCCCTAAAGGGATCATTAAAATGCCCTTGAAAAGCGATTGATCTTCAACCGGCAGGCTGTGAATTGAAAAGTTAAACAGATGCTCATTGACCGGTTTTTCCATGATCACCGATAAGGCTGGTTGGTTTTGTTTAATCATAGAAAAGCTTACTGTCGAATCTACCCCGCCGGTTAATTCAAGCAGGGCCTTACCACTTTGATCCCAAAGCAATAAATTCTCGCGGTTGACTGCCTGAGTGCTGGCCGGATCAAAAAGTCGGGAAGTGATAAAACCATCTTGCTCCTGAAAGACTTCAACCAAATAGTGCAGATGCTGACGCCGACGTCCGTCCTCCAGTTTTAGGGCTCCAATTTTTTTAGCTGGAATTTCAGCCTCATTTAATAGAGTAATTAACAGCTCGGGGCTGGGAGAATTACCATTGAGCATTAGCCTTACATTTTGATTAGGATCTTCATCATTCAATACTTTTAAAAGTTCACGGGTAAAACTAAATGCATCTGCACTTTTTTCATAGGCCTCACTGATGATAACCTTGGTTGCTGCAAGTCCAGCTGCACCGGATTCTCTCTGCAGCAGTTCCGGTAGTTCGTTTATTTGCGGATCTTTACTTCTGGCATCAACGAGCACTTGGATATTATAATAAAGAGTTTGTTTTCCCAGCGCATCTCGAATCCCCCACTGGGCTTGGGGGCTATTGCCCTCATTCAGAAAAGACAGACCGTAACCCGGCGAGGCGGCATTTTGACTGAGCTGGGTAAAGCCGGCTTGTGCTTTCGGCGTGCTCAAGGAGGCGAGGACCGGTTTTCCCTGTGCAACAAAGTCAATTTTTGCATCGATGCTCCAGATGGTGCGTGTTTCACCCGGAAACCAGGGAATATCAAGCGCCATATGACGCTGTACCGATTGAAATATACCCAGAATAAATAAGCTGGCTATTAAAACGTAAAAGAAAACCTTAGATCTCATAATTAAGCCCTACTCTTTAGCTGCGCTATTTTCTTTATACTTGGGATAGATATACTCTTTGCTGACATCAACGACAGCAACATCCTGTAAGAATGAACGGCCAATTAAAATTGGAAATTCCATATGGGTACGATCTGTTAAAGTAAATTCAGTTTCGCCTGCTACTTTACCGATACGAACATGCAGATTAACCACTACGCGTCCCTGGGTATCTTCCGGATCACTGGACTGAATAATTCTGACTAAACGGACTATTTTTGCTTCAATAACCTGTGGTGTGGCATCTTCTTCATGGGCTAAATTAAAACGCACCCATTTTTTACCGTCCCGTTCAAAACGCTCGATATTTGTCGCATTGATTGAAGCGGTTGTTGCGCCGGTATCTATTCTTGCCTTGAAATTACGCTTTACTGCCGATACATAAACCCATTCTGATTCTCCGAGAATGGATTTATTGTCAAGCAGATTGGTCTCTTCCTTTTTTTTGACTGCCAGTTTGGCTTTTGCAGAAGAAAGTAAAACGCTTAATTCACTCACTTGTGTTTTACTCGCCGACAAAGCGTCATTTGCTGCTGTTAATTCAGTTTGTGTCTGCAAATGATCTTGTTGAGCCTGCAGGTGCTCCTGCTTTGCCTGTAAGTGCTCCTGCTGCGCTGTAACCAGCTCCTCCTGGAGATTGATTATTTGCGTCTGCTGCTCCCTTGCCTGTTTACTGACACAACCACTAAGGCTGGCCAGCAGCAGTGCGGATAACAGCACAGTTTTATTTAAAAACATAAACAATCCTTACCCTTATTTTTAATTAGTAACACCTGAAGCATAGCATTATGTCGTAAAAATAGCAGTGAAATCCAAGCCTCAAGTGAAGAGAATAAAAAGCATTTTCAGGTATACAGTATATTTCTTAATCCATGCTTCTTATGGAGGCGATGAAGTAAGGAAATAACCTGAATCAGTTGTTCAGAAATGTCAGTGGGAGTCCATATAAGCCCCTAACAACCCCTACTGTTTGTTATAACGGGAATATAAAAATAACCCAATGAGTACCACCAAACAGTATAAGTAGAGAGGAAAGCTGCCAACTACTTGGTAAGGTGTTTTGCCATAAGAGGGCTGAATGTTTTTGGTCAAAACAGCGGCAGTGTTTTTGGGTAATCGCTCTAGTTCATTACCTGCTGCATCGAAAATAGCGGTTACACCATTATTGGTGGCGCGTAACAGAGGTCGCTCAAATTCAATTGCGCGCATTCTGGCAATCTCTAAATGCTGATCCGGCCCGATTGAGTTGCCAAACCAGGCATCATTACTTAACGTTAGCAGCATCCCTGTTTCTGCGCTTATATTTTTACGTAACAGTTCAGGGAAGGCTATTTCATAACAAATCGCCGCGGCTAAGGTTGTCTGCTCTGTCTGTAAATTATCCTGAACTGCCTGGCCGCGCTGGAAGCTCGACATAGGTAGATTGAAATAGGGGGCTAGAGGACGTAATAAATTTTCAAAAGGGACAAACTCCCCAATCGGCAGGAGGTGATGTTTTTGGTAGCGGTTGCCGCTTTGCAGAGAATACCCCTGTTGCTCAGGTAATTTTCCTAAGGTAATGATGCTATTGTAGTAGTCATCCGTTGCTCTTTCATAGCCGATAATACCAGTAATTAAGGTTTTATTGTTTGCAGCTAACTCAGCTGATAAAGGTTGTAAAAAGTCCTGAACATTAAGTTCCAGCGCCGCAATGGCTGATTCCGGCCAGATAATAAGTTCATTTTGATCATCCCGCCTGGTTTCACTGAGTTCTATATATTTCAACAGAGAAGGATATAACTGTTCTGTTTTCCATTTCAGATGCTGATCAATATTTCCCTGCACTAATGAGACGGTTATTTCGGGTTGTGGCTGGGTATAGCGTTGTTTTTGCAGGTTGTAACCACTTATCAGCAAGGCGGCGATTAAAGAGCCACTCAATACCAGCTGTTGCCTGCGGATAAGCAAGATGAACGCGCCGCAAATGACCATGATTACCAGGGTAATTCCCTGTACACCTAATAAAGGTGCAAAGCCGGCTAAAGGTGTACCAGCATGGCTGTAGCCTAGGTATGCCCAGGGAAAACCGGTCAGGACAACTCCCCTTAGCCAATCTGAGATGAGCCATAGTACCGGCATCAGCAGAAGGTAACGCTGGATATCAGACAACCCTGAAAAACGGGTGCTTACCCAGAGTGCCAGGCTTGGGTAAATGGCGAGATAAGCACATAATAAAATAATCAACAGGGCGCTGACGATCTTCGGCATGCCGCCAAAAAGATCCATGCTCACATATACCCAGTGGATAGTGGCTATCATCATGGCGATACAAAAAGTAAAGCTAATTAAAAAAGGACGCCGGGTAGTTATTTGTACCCGCTGCAGTAATAAAAAGAAAGCGACAAAGGCCGGGTAGATAACCCACCATTGTCCGAAGGGGGCAAAAGCAAAAACCTGAAGGGCACCTAGAAGAAGGGCAACAAAAAGTTGCCCGTAAAGATGTTTCGTAACATCATTTAATTTTTCAAGCAAAATAGGATCACTCAATATTGTTTAACTCTTTCGGGGTCAGTACCTGGATTTGTATTAAGCGGCGGTTATCGGCGATGGTTACCTTGAACTGGTGATCATTAAAGGTAAGGCTCTCGCCGCGCCGGGGAAGGTGCCCGAGTTCATGAATAATAAAGCCAGCTACGGTATCCTGTCCTTCAATATCCAGTGCGGTAGAAAAGAAGGTGTTAAATTTATCAATCGATGTCATCGCATTAACAACATAGGTTCTTTTACCAATTTTGCGGATCTCTTCCTCTTCCTGATCGTCGAACTCGTCTTCAATTTCACCGACGATAACCTCTAAAATATCTTCGATGGTCACCAGGCCGGAAACGCCACCGTATTCATCGACAACAATCGCCATATGGTAACGCTGACTGCGAAACTCTTTTAATAACGTATCTAAACGTTTGCTTTCCGGAACGACGACAGCCTCTCTGAGGATATCTTCAATTTTAAAGCCATTTGCATCACTGCTAAAGCCATATTTAATCAGATCCTTGGCCAGTAAAATACCCACAATATGATCTTTGTCCTCGGTGATCACCGGGTAGCGTGAATGCGCCGATTCAATCACTTCGGGTAGAAACTCTTCAACGCTTTGATGCAACCCTAATGTAGTCATTTGCGAGCGCGGGATCATGATATCGCGTACCCGTAAATTGGATACATCCAACACACCCTTGATCATCTCTTTGGTTTTTTGATCAATGACCTGACGCTCTTTTGCGCCTTGAATTACCTCAAGTAATTCTTCCTGAGATTGCGGCTCACCTTGAAAAAGATTACCAATTTTATCAAATAATCCTACTCTAGGGACATCGTGTACTGTTTGCGTTTTGTCTTCGGACATTAACTTTATTTACTCTCTTTCACTGAAATAAGGATCTGTAAAACCGAGTCCGGTTAACAGTTGTGTTTCTAAGCTTTCCATTTCGAGTGCTTGCTGCTGTTCAATGTGGTCATAGCCTAACAGATGCAAAGTACCGTGGATAACCATATGCGCCCAATGGGCGGTTAAGGTTTTATTCTGCAACTGAGCCTCACTTTCTACCACTTTTTTGCAGATAATCAGATCACCAAGTAATGGTAATGTGATCCCCGGAGGATTTTCAAAGGGAAAAGAGAGCACATTGGTGGGTTTTTGGATATGACGATACTGGTGATTGAGCTGCATACTTTCATCCGGATCAACAATACGCACAGTCAGTTCAGCCTCTTCTCTGACCTTATCAGAACCTGCTGTAACCGCCGTTTCAACCCATTTTTCAAATGCTGCCAGTTCTGGCATGTCACTGTCGTCAGCGCAGGCAACTTGTAAATCAACGTATAACTGCATTATTTTATTTCCAGCTTAGCGGCTTCTGTTTCCGCTTTACGTTCAAATGCTTCATAGGCTTTAACAATGCGCGCTACCACAGGGTGACGAACAATATCTTCGGCTAAGAAGAAATTAAAACTGACATCTTCAACTTCTGCCAGTACTTCAATGGCATGACGTAAACCCGATTTTTGATGGCGGGGCAGGTCGATTTGGGTGATATCACCGGTAATGACCGCCGTGGAGTTAAAACCGATCCGGGTTAAAAACATTTTCATCTGCTCGACCGTGGTATTTTGACTTTCGTCCAGAATAACAAAGGCATCATTTAGGGTACGGCCACGCATATAAGCGAGCGGCGCTATTTCAATCACATTTTTTTCAATCAGTTTTTCGACTTTTTCAAAACCGAGCATTTCGAAAAGCGCATCATATAGGGGACGCAGGTAGGGATCGACTTTTTGCGATAAGTCACCGGGTAAAAAGCCTAACTTTTCGCCGGCTTCCACTGCAGGACGGGTCAGTAGAATACGCCGTACCTCCTGACGCTCCAAAGCCTCTATAGCACAAGCGACGGCTAAGTAGGTTTTACCCGTTCCGGCCGGACCGACGCCAAAGCTGATATCACTCTTTAAAATATTACTGACATATTTAGTCTGATTTTCACCGCGCGGTTTAATAATGCCGCGTTTAGTTTTAATCGACAGACTTTGATAAGATTCCTGCTGTTCTGATTTTACTTCTAACAAACGGTGTGTTGAGGTGAGGTTTTGTAACGCAAGATGGACTTCATCAGCAGATAAAGCAGCTGTTTTACCTTTGACCGGTTGGGTTTCTATATATAGCTCTTTAAGAAGATCCGCACCGGCCTGCGCATAACGATGCTCGCCAATAATTTGAAAATGTTCATTTTTATAAACTATTTCCAGTCCTAAGCGACGTTCTACCTGTTTGATATTGTCATCAAATGCACCGCATAATACTGCTAAACGTTTGCTGTCTGCGGGAACTAAATCGAGATAAACGGTAGTCAGTTTTGTAGTCAAAATGGTTAAACCTTAAATTAAACATGAAGTATAAATCTGTGCGTTGAGAACTGTTAAAATCATCAACGCTGCTGATATTTATATCAACAAAACTAACTTTTTAATAGTGTTAGTTTTGTTGACAGAGTAAATTATGCGGGAATAAACAGCTCAACACCTGCTTTATTTTCGTGTTTGTTAACAATATCGCTTGGGCGAATTGATTCACGCAGGTTCATTTCGTCCTCTCCGCGGATGAATTTTCCGCGAATTGAGTTAGTGTGAACTTCTGTTATTTCTACATCCACAAATCCGCCGATTGAACGGTGGTCACCTTCAAAGTTAACGATCCGGTTATTTTCAGTACGACCGCATAACTCCATAATGTTTTTACGTGATGGTCCTTCAACTAAAATACGCTGTACTGTGCCGACCATTTTCCGGCCGATGCTTTGTGACTGCTGGTGTATTCTGTCCTGCAGAATAGCGAGGCGTTGTTTTTTAGTTTCCGGGCTAACATCATCAGGCATATCAGCTGCCGGAGTGCCGGGGCGCTGGCTGTAGATAAAGCTGTAGCTGGTATCAAAATTGATATATTTAATGAGATTCATAGTGTTTTCAAAATCTTCATCGGTTTCATTCGGGAAGCCGACAATAAAATCAGAACTTACGGTTAATCTCGGGCGTACTGCTAATAAACGGGCGATGATATCCTTATACTCGGCAACGCTATGACCACGTTTCATGGCCGCAAGGATACGGTCAGAACCCGCTTGTACCGGCAGATGCAGGAAATCAACTAATTCTGGGGTATCTGCGTACGCTTCGATAATATCATCGCTAAAATCAATTGGATTACTGGTGGTAAAACGGAGACGATCAATGCCGTCAATGGCTGCAACATAACGTAATAATTCCGCAAAACTGCATGTGCCGCCATCGTGGGTTGCGCCAATAAATGAGTTTACGTTTTGCCCGAGCAGATTAATTTCACGCACTCCCTGTTCAGCCAACTGGGCAACTTCCAATAAAATATCGTCAAGCGGGCGGCTGACTTCTTCACCTCGGGTGTAGGGGACAATACAGAAAGTACAGTATTTAGAGCAACCTTCCATAATTGATACAAAGGCCGTTGCACCTTCTGCCCTCGGCTCAGGCAGGCAATCAAATTTTTCAATTTCAGGGAAGCTGACATCAACAACAGAACCTTTGTTTTGTTGTACCTGTTTGATCATTTCCGGTAAACGGTGCAGGGTTTGCGGACCAAAAACGATATCCACGAAAGGAGCACGGCGGCGAATTGCTTTACCTTCCTGTGAAGCTACACAGCCACCGACACCAATAATCAGATTTGGTTTGCTATCTTTTAACTTTTTCCAGCGTCCTAACTGATGAAATACTTTTTCCTGAGCTTTTTCTCTGATAGAGCAGGTATTTAATAAAACAACGTCCGCATCTTCTGCATTCTCAACTGAGACATAACCGTTTGTTGAATTTAACAGGTCGGCCATTTTTGATGAATCGTATTCATTCATCTGACAACCCCAAGTTTTGACGTGTAATTTCATGCTCATAATATCTCTGCTCATACATAGGTTCTAAAAAGAGGTCGTATTTTACGCACTTAAGGTCGATCATGCTACTCTTTGTTTACTTCCTTTTGCGAACTGTTATAAAGGGACAAAGCCCCGTGATTACTAGGGTTAATAACAAGTTTAATTTTAGGATCTTAGGCTGTAATTGGGGACTTGCTGATTTTTGTATCCTGCGCTAGAGCGCCATATAGTTTGGGCAGAAAAAACGTATTCTGGAAAAGTAAATCGATACAGCCCGGCCGTTTTCGTCTATTTCTGCGTTAAAGCATCTGCCAATTAATTATCCGAAGCTGCTGCTTGCGCTTTTGAACAAAAAAATAAGGAAATAATAATGCAAAACAGAGAAGTGATTGTCATCGGTGGCGGAATGGTAGGCGCCTTAACGGCATTATTGCTCGCCAAACAGGGAGATAATATCCACCTGGTAGAGAAAAAACCTTTTCTAAAACCATCTGTAAGCGGACCCTTTGATTTACGGGTTTCAGCCTTTAGCGCGCAGAGTAAACATTTACTTGAGTTAGCCGGCGTATGGTCTGATATTCCCGAAAACCGTCTGTGTGCTTATCAGGGGCTGCAGACCTGGGAAAAAGGCAGTCAGAAACTAAAATTTGACAGTTTGGAGATCGGTATAAATGCACTGGGTTATATTGTCGAAAATCGTTGGGTGCAGGCAGTATTATGGCAGGCATTAAAAGATCTTAACAATGTTACTTTTTATGAGAACAGAGCGGTTAAGGGCATTGTTAACGGCGAAAAAAGCGTACGGGTTACCCTGGATAATCAGGAACAGATAAAAGGGCAGTTATTGATTGCCTGCGACGGTGCTAATTCAACTGTCCGCCATTTGTTAAATATTGGCGTGACGGCCTGGGATTATCGCCAACAGTGCATGCTGGTAACCATAAAAACTGATTGCCCGCAGCAAAATATCACCTGGCAGGAGTTTCGTGAAACCGGCCCCTGTGCTTTTTTACCGTTGGCAGGAAATAATGGTTGTTTAGTCTGGTACCACAGCCCGCAAAAAATTGCCCATTTAAAATCACTGTCGGCAGTACAATTGAAACAGGCCATTGTCGAGGAGTTTGCACATTTACCCTTTGATTTTGCAGTGCTGGATAAAGGCGCTTTTCCCCTTGCCCGTTTGCATGCGCAGGATTACTTTAAAGGGCGATGCGTATTACTCGGCGATGCTGCGCATAGCATTAATCCTCTGGCGGGGCAGGGAGTTAACCTTGGCTTTAAAGATGTTGAATGTCTGGTGAACTTATTGCAGCACAGTTCGGATTTGCCCATGCAGACCCTGTTGAAACGCTATCAGTGGCAGCGTAAACCGGCCAACTTATTAATGCAATCTGCAATGGATCTGTTCTATAAAGTCAGTAAAAGTGAGCTTGGTGCAGTGCGTTTAATGCGCAAAGGAGTATTGGGATTGGCGCAAAACAGCGGACCACTTAAGAATAAAGTGATGAAGTATGCGATGGGGTTATAACCCTTATATACCCATGTTACTTCAAAATGCTTTGTCAGGCACGAGCTCGGAGACCAGAACAAGGCGCAGCATGAGGTAATGGTTATTCCCTTTTCGATTGTTGCAACGCAGAGCTGGTTTTCGAGCTAGCGCCCCGCAGGGCAAGGCAACTTGTACCAATCTGCGTTGTTATAAAATCTCTATGTAGATTAACTATACTTCAATTTTATGCCTAGCATCTCGGCACAATTTGCCTTGCTGACTTTGCATCTTGAAGTATCATGGGTATAGATATATACGCTCGGTTTAACAGAGCGTAATGCTTTAACACGCTAGAATATCTAACGCGAGATAGACAAAAATCTATTTTTCTTTGTGCAGATGCACATCCATTTGCGGGAACGGAATATTAAGCCCTTCTTTGGCAAATGTTTTGTAGACATTTTCATTCATGGCCCAGAATACCTTCCAGTAATCGGGTGCGTTAACCCAGGCGCGTACTGAAAAATTAACCGAGCTGTCTGCTAAAGCTGCAACTACAATAACCACTTCGGGATCTTTTAAAATACGCTCATCGTTATCACAAAGTTGTTTGATCACCGCGCGTGCTTTATCCAGATCATCGCCGTAGGCAACACCGATAGTCCAGTCTACGCGGCGTTTATCTTCCGTTGAAAAGTTCACCATCGAACCTGTAGATAATCCGCCATTGGGAATAATAATGGTTTTATTGTCCGCTGTTTTTAAAATGGAGTTAAAAATTTGTATCTCTTTGACTGTCCCCATATACCCCTGTGCATCAATAAAATCACCGACTTTGAAGGGTTTGAAAAGTAAAATCATCACACCGCCGGCAAAGTTTTGTAATGTGCCGGATAGCGCCATACCCACAGCTAAACCCGCTGCTGCGAGAATAGCGACAAAGGAGGTCATTTGAATACTGAGCATACCAAGGACGGTAATCCCCAACATCACTTTAAGTATTATGGTACTCATGCTGCATAGGAAAGGCTTTAAAGAAGGGTCAACCTTGCCTTTTTCCAGAACTTTGTTTAAGCCGGAAACTACCAGATTAATTACCCAAACACCAATCACCCAGACGGCAATAGCGGCAACTAATGTGGGCCCGTATTCCAGTGAAATATCCTTTACTAACGTTATCATCTCTTGCACATCCATCATTTTTTCACCTTTGTAAATATTATTATTTTAAACAGAAGGTTCAATCACTACCTTTATTGCTTATAATCAAACAGTTAAACTGTATATAATTCAACAGAAAAATAATAGAGAATAATTTTTTTTAGTTAAAAAATAGTTAAAAGCGTGAGCAGAGAAAGTTAAAGAAGGAGTATTTTGCCAGTGCTGTTCTGCGAGGTTTGCTCAAAATAGATAACATCCCAATTCTGTAGCGGAATAAACAACTTAACCAATAGCGGAAAACAATGAAAATGATTTATAACGGGCCAATCGATGGGCCTTTGTTTGTGTTTGCCCATGGCGCCGGTGCGCCGGCTGATTCCGATTTTATGGAAACAATTACACAGGGATTAGTGCTGCGGGGGATTCGTGTTGCACGTTTTAACTTTGCTTACATGCAGCAGTCTATTGATAATGGCACACGCCGCCCGCCGGAGCGTGCACCTAAGTTAATTGCGCAATTTGCCGAGGTGATAACGGAAATTGATCAGGCTATGGTGATCGGCGGTAAATCCATGGGCGGGCGGATCGCAACCTTGCTTGCTACGCAGGGAACCAGGGGCAGTATGGCCAATATTAAAGGCATTGTCTGCTTAGGCTTCCCGTTTCACCCGGCGGGTAAGCCGGATAAATTACGAACAGAGCATTTTCCGCTTATTCAACAAGATACACTGATTATACAGGGGGAGCGGGATCGTCTTGGTAATCAGGATGAGGTGCAGAGCTACGCTTTGCCTGGTAATATCCAATGGTTATGGCTTGAAGATGGCGATCATGATCTTAAACCACGCATTAAAAGTGGCTTTAGTTATCAGGCTCATCTGGAAAAAGCGCTTGATAATATGGCTACGTTTATCAAAAAGAGTGCGGATGATACAAGGTCAGCAAATTAGGGCGGGATGAAGCGGCAAGGTTGTGTGAATCATATACCAAAACGCAGCCATTATCCGGCGCTTTCTATTCTGGTGCTGTATTATAATACTTGGATTAGTTAATCTTGTTTAGGTGCCGGATTGGCGCTGATTATTATCATAATGGATTTATACCAATTCCGTTAATTAGATGATCTATTTAGGCGTAGGAAAAATGGATGAAAGCAAGGCATTGATTGCAGTAACTAGTTGTTCTAATTGCACAAAATCGTATGGAACGATTTTGAACAGCTTTAGCTGGCCACAAAG
>NZ_JBFGZY010000028.1:0-30200 GCF_041586535.1 Psychromonas sp.
ATAACTTTTGGGCACTGGGCTTCATTATTAGGCCAAGTGACAGTTGAAGGCTTTTATGGATTAGATACGGGTTGTGTATGGGGAAATAGTCTGACCATGTTACGCTGGCAAGATAAAAAAATATTTTCTTTAGCTTGCCCGATGCATAGCTAGAATCTGTTGGGCTGTTTAATCAGCTCACACGCTCTAAGGTCACAAACTGATAGTTATAACTATTGTTTTGATCCGCCTGGTGCCTCTCGCGATCCACTTCCTGCCAATCTGCAATCAGCCGGTAATCAGGGAAATGGGTGTCACCAGGTGTTTTTAAATCAATAAACGTGAGGTACAAACACTCTGCCCGAGGTAAAAACTGCTCATAAATCGTCGCGCCACCGATCACCATCACCTCATCACAACCTTCTACCAGCGCCAGTGCCTGCTCAACAGTCTGTACACAGCTGACGCCTTCTATTTGCAGGTTTGCATCACGGCTTAAGACGATGTTTTTTCTGCCCGGTAAAGGACGTCCGATCGACTGAAAAGTCTTACGGCCCATAATGATGGGTTTACCCAATGTAACCCGTTTAAAAAACATTAAATCGGCAGGCAAATGCCAGGGCATTTTATTATCCAAGCCAATTACCCGATCTTCCGCCATCGCGGCAATCATTGAAATTTTCATAACTAACCTTGTTTATCTATTTAAACAGGAGATTATCATATAATCGTCACAATTAAATGGCAGAAAAGCCTTACTGTGCACTTTTAAGCAGTCATAGAAGTGAGTGAGAATATTTAATAATCATCAAATTACGACATATAATAAAAAATTACGACATTACAATAATTTCCTAACATTCCTGACGAGGTATTTATGCCCAACACCTTATATTCTTTCCGCCGTTGCCCTTATGCGATGCGCGCCCGTTTAGCGATCGCGATCAGTCAGCAGCAGGTCAATTTACGTGAAATCATTCTTAAACATAAACCACAGGAGATGCTGGCCATTTCTCCCAAGGGCACCGTACCTGTACTGCAGCTTGCTGACGGCAGCGTTCTCGAGGAAAGTTTAGAGATAATGGTCTGGTGCCTGCACAAGTCAGATCCGCAAGGCTGGTTAAAAGGCAATTTAATCGAGATGCTAAATTTAATTGATGAAAATGATGCTGAGTTCAAACATTGGTTAGACCGCTATAAATATGCATCGCGCTTTCCTGAGCATAGCGAGCAATTTTACCGGGAGCAGGGTGAAGAGTTTTTAATGACATTGGAAAACCGCTTAAGCCAAACTCCTTTCCTCTTCGGGCAACAGATCAGATTGGCTGATATGGCTATTTTTCCTTTTGTACGTCAGTTTGCCAGTGTTGATAGAGCCTGGTTTGCACAAAGCCCCTACCCGAAGTTGCAAGTTTGGCTGGCGGGCCTAAGCAATAGCCAGCTATTTCATTCGATTATGCAGAAATATCCGCAATGGCTTGATTCAAGGGAAGAGATAACCTTTCCTAACGAACTGGTTTGATAAGAGATTAAACAATCAAAATATTTGAACATATCAATCTAATTTTTCCCATTTTTTTTTAGGATAAAGTAGTTACACTGGAACGATATGTAATGTTAAATAAATGTTCCAATATTGTTAACCAGGTATTTTCTGGATTAATCCAATAATCAGGAACGACGCTAGCGAGGATGTTGCTAATGAGCAAACCTGTACAGCAATATAATAAACTGGCCAAGCTGCTGCACTGGCTTTCGGCCATTACGATTATCGGCTTATTTTCTCTCGGGTTATGGATGGTTGATCTGAACTACTACCATGAGTGGTATCACACAGCACCACATATCCATAAGTCTGTAGGATTGTGTTTATTTGCAGTGACGCTAGTGAGAATTATCTGGAAAAAAGCCACTGCCGCGCCGAGTATTGAGGGAAAAAATTGGGAAATAAAAGCGGCAAAATCCGCCCATACTTTACTCTATATTTTATTACTGGGCATGTTCATTTCAGGGTACATGATTAGTACGGCAGACGGCAGTGGAATAGATGTCTTTAACTGGTTTACAGTGCAGGGATTTGGTTCGATTGTCGAAAATCAGGAAGATATTGCCGGTGTAATTCATTATTACCTTGCCTTTATACTGATTGGTCTGGCTGCTGTCCATGCATCAGCAGCGTTAAAACATCACTTTATTAACAAAGACAATACACTCAAGAAGATGATCTGAATAAATAAAAGGGTTTAATCATGAAAAAAACACTATTAGCGACAGCTTTACTAACTTCTATGACACTACCGGCAATGGTTAATGCCGCCGATTATGTGATAGACAGCAAAGGCAAACATGCCTCTGTCAATTTTAAGGTAAGCCATTTAGGTTACAGTTTCATACAGGGACGCTTTAACAATTTTGAGGGGCAGTTCAGCTATGATCCTGACAATATTGAAGCCTCTAAAGTGATGGTAAGTGTTGATACCACAAGCCTCGATTCAAACCATGCGGAGCGTGATAAGCATATTAAAAGCAGTGATTTTATAAACGCGGGCAAATATTCAACAGCAACATTTAACAGCACCAAAGTGACAAAAAAAGCACAAGGTGGTTTAACTATTGAAGGTGATTTAATGCTCCATGGTAAAACACAAGCCATTACCATTGACGCGAATATTGTCGGTGAAGGCGATGATCCATGGGGAAATTATCGCGCCGGCTTTGAAGGTACAACACGTTTACAGTTAGCTGACTTTGGTATTCAGGTTGTCGGCGCTTCAAGTTATGTCGATATGCAGCTGCATGTAGAAGGGATTCGTCAGTAAGCTTGTACCCAGTAAAATAAAGTAATACCTTTGAATAGAGCTGAATCAGAGAATAATAATCTCTGATTCAGCATTTTTATTTTCACTCATTCACTGCTGCTCAGTGACAAAAACAATCTCCTTGTCCTCTATCTTCACCTGCACACGGCTGTTATCCGGGCATTTCCCCTGCACAATTTTCATGGCTAAAATATTCTCTATTTGCCGCTCCACTTCACGCCTTAAGGGACGGGCACCGTAGACAGGATCAAAACCGTCCACTGCTAGTTTATCAATAACCGCATTATCGACCTCCAGTGTAATCCCCCTGAGTTTCATCCGTTCAACTAATTCCGCAACAAACATCTGTGCGATATGATGAACATGCTCCGTTTCCAGATAATGAAAAACAATAATATCATCAAGCCGATTTAGAAACTCCGGCTTAAAGAACTTCTTAACTTCATGCATCACCAAATCCTGGGTCTCTTTATAGTTTAACGTTTTAGAATGGATAAATCCGATGGGACGCTTATCCGGTGAGAGTGATTCAGTGCCCAGGTTAGAAGTACCGATAATAACCGTATTGCGAAAAGAAACTTTGCGCCCTTTAGCATCGGTCAGCTGCCCGTCTTCGAGAATCTGCAGGAGCATATTAAAGACATCCGGATGGGCTTTTTCCATCTCATCGAGTAATACCACGGTATAAGGGTTATGACGTACCCGCTCGGTCAATTGACCGCCTTCCCCGTAACCGATGTATCCCGGTGGAGCGCCAATCATCTTAGAAACCTCGTGCCTTTCCATATACTCCGACATATCAAGGCGGATTATTCTTGATTCATCATCCAGTAAAAATGCAGCCAACGCTCGTGCCAGTTCGGTTTTCCCCACGCCGGTCGGGCCAAGGAAAAGGAAGGAACCAATAGGGCGGCGACTGGAAGTAATACCGGCACGATTACGACGGATAGCATCCGCAACTGCACGCACAGCATCCTCCTGACCGACAATTCGCTGATGCAGTTTCTCCTCCATTCTACCGAGCTTTTCTGATTCCGACTCGACCATTCTCGCCACCGGAATACCTGTCCAGCGAGCAACCACCTCTGCAATATCATCCGCCGTCACCATCATATCTTCTTTTGCCCTTCCCTGCTGCCAGTTACTGCGGGCATCTTTAAGCTGCTGATCCATTTTTAAAATTTCCATCTGCCTGTCAGCTACCTGCTCGAAATTTTGTGCATTAAAGGCAGCGGTTTTATCCACTAATAACGCCTGATGCTTGCGCTCAAGGTCGCGTAAGTTGCGGGGAATGGCGGTCAGGCGCAGGTGTTTACGCGAGCCCGCTTCATCAATTAAATCAACTGCTTTATCCGGCAGACAGCGATCTGCAATATAACGCTCAGAAAGCCGCGCTGCAGCTTCAAATGCTGTTTGCGCATAATGTATATTGTGGTGTTTTTCATAACGCGGCGCGACCCCCTGCAATATAGCAATGGTCTCCTCAATGCCAGGCTCTCTGACTAAGATCGGATGAAAGCGCCGCTCCAGGGCTTTATCAGCTTCGATATATTTTTGGTATTCATCCAGTGTATCGGCACCGATAACCTGCAGGGTTCCCTGCGCCAGAGCAGTTTTCAGCAAACTCGGCGCATCAATTCCCCCGGCGCCGGCCCCGGCACCGACCACTGTATGCAGCTCATCAATAAACAAAATAACTTTACCGCCAGCCGCAATAACCGCATCGCGTACCGATTTTAAACGGTCTTCAAACTCACCACGCATTGATGCACCGGCTACCAGCTCGCCCATATCCAGTGCCAGAAGACGCTTATTCAGCTGGGTATCAGGCACATCTGCTGCAACAATACGTTGCGCCAACCCTTCCACAATCACAGTTTTACCCACCCCGGGTTCACCTATTAAGGCGGGGTTATTTTTCTTTCGCCGGGAGAGAGTCTGGATAACCAGTTCGATCTCTTCTTCACGACCGATAACAGGATCCAGCTCTCCCCTGCGTGCCATTTCAGTCAGATCTTTGGTATATGTATCCAGCACATCAGGCTTACCTTCCGCATCCTGACTATTCAGCACGTGTCCTCTTCGAATCTCCTTCAGAGCATTGCGCGCCTGCTCAACATTAAGGCCTTCTTTTGCCAGCAAAGCGGAAACCGGTCCCGCTTCCTTGTCAAAAAGTGCAATAAACAGCGCACCTGTACCAATATAATCATCGCCAAGGTTTTTAGCTTCACCATAAGCTATCCGAAATACCTCTACTATCTCCTGCGATGCTAAAATTTGTTTTACCTGTACCGAGCTTGCAGGCGGGTAATTTTGTCGAACCAGACTAATAATACGCAGTGCCGGATCATCTTCATCGGGTAATAAACGCTGTAATATTTTCTGTACTTCACTGTCGGGTTGAGAGAGTAACGCCACCAGCAAAAACTCAGGAGTGAGTAAATTCTGACGGATACTGCCCAATTCCGAAAAAGCGATCTCCAGACAGACAATTACCTTCTGAGTGCTCTTCTGCACATAATTATTCAACATAGCCCCTTTGGCGGCCGGATTGTTCCAATCTGACATAATTGCATTCCTTGTGTTTCCACCCAGGCCTCTGAATCTGCAACTTCAAGTGGCCTGGGCATATTATTTTATTAACTGCAGCAGTTAATATTTAACTATCGAGCCAATACAACTAGTTATAATTCTAGTAGTCATAAGCAAGCCTGCATGATTATTTTTAATTGCACTTACCGGTAGTGGAATATAAAACAATGCAGGCTAAGATTTAATTAAGCTTATTGTCGGCCAAGTGGGCCTTTACTCTATTTTTACAAACATTTAAAAATCTATTACAGAAAAATGCCCAAACTAAGGTAGCGCGCTTATGGAGTATAAAGATTATTACAAAATAATGGGGCTGAAACGCGATGCTTCGCTGGAGGAGATTAAGCTTGCATACCGTAAGTTAGCGCGCAAGTATCACCCTGACGTCAGCAGCGAGAATGATGCCGAAGCCCGATTTAAAGAGGTAGCCGAAGCCTATGAAGTACTTAAAGATCCCAAAAAACGGACTACCTATGATCGCTTAGATCCAAACCAGACCTCCTGGCAGCAATATAATACTCAGTCAGACCGAGACGGACATTTTGAATTCACTCAACATGACTTCAGTGATCTGGGCGGCAGAAGTTTTAGTGATTTTTTTGAAGAATTGTTTGGCCGGCGAAGTCAGGGCGCGCATACCGGTTACGGCCCGCAGGTTAACGCCCGGGGCCCCGATGCTCATGCTAAAGTCGCGGTGGATCTTCAAGATGCATTTTCCGGCGCCACCCGCAGTATTCATCTGCAGACACAGGAGCTGGACAGTAACGGGCAAATGAAGGTGATCAAGCGCACCCTCAATATTAAAATTCCCAAAGGAATCAAAGATGGGCAACAGATTCGCCTCGCCGGACAAGGTTCCCCCGGACTCGGACAAGGTGAGAAAGGCGATCTCTATCTGGAGGTTCATTTTAATCCACATCCTTTTTATCAACCGGAAGGACGAAATCTGCATATGCAACTGCCCGTAACGCCATGGGAAGCGGCTTTAGGAGCCACAGTGCCCCTTCCGACCCCTAATGGTGTGGTAGAGCTTAAAGTTTCACCGGGATCAAATAGTGGCAGTAAACTGCGCCTCAAAGGCCGGGGGATCCCGGGAAATCCCGCCGGGGATATCTATGTCACGCTCAGTGTTGTGACGCCGCAGGCGAGCAGCGAAACCGCTAAGGCACTGTATAAAGAGATGGCAGATACCATGGCCTTTAACCCAAGAAGTAAGATGGGGGTATAAAACATGACCAAGCACGCTGTATTATCAGGCATAATCGTTGAAGAAGAGACAACCTTTACCCTAAATGAGCTTAGCCAGGCCTGCGGCAAGCCTGCAGAGTGGATTTTAGCACTGGTAAAAGAAGGCGTTATTGAACCGGTCGGCTATGATCAAAAGCAATGGCACTTCCGTGGATATTGCCTGCGCCGCGTACGTATTGTGCAACGGCTTGAAGCGGATCTTGGCCTAAATCTTGCCGGTGCGGCGCTGGCGTTAGAGTTACTCGAAGAAGTTGAAACACTGAGAAACCGCATCAAATTTATGGAAAAATGAAAAGATATTCATTCTGCCTACGCTTGATAAAAATTTATTTTGACCTGTGCATAGCCATTTTGTAAGCTAATAAGTTGTAAAAAAATGTCTTTTTCCATGAATTATTTGATTAACATTAAGGAAAAAAAATGAAAATGAAATCACCTCTGTTTGTCGTGATGATGTTTTGTTTGGGGTTAAGCTTTGCCGTCAATGCCGCATTGCCCAATGTTACCGCTCAGGGGAAACCTTTCCCGTCACTGGCGCCGATGCTCAAGCAGGTAAATTCCGCGGTGGTTAATATCTCCACCTATTCCACCAAACAAGCGTCAGTTAACCCATTGTTGAATGATCCTTATTTCAGGCACTTTTTCAATCTTCCCGAGCAGGATAATTCCCGTCAGCAGGCACCTCAAAAACGTCAGCAAAGTGCGGGTTCAGGGGTAATAGTCAACGCTCAGGACGGGATTGTCATGACCAATTACCACGTGATAAAAGATGCCGATGAAGTGCGTGTTTCATTGATTGACGGGCGCAGTTATAAAGCCAAAATAATCGGTTCGGATCCGGAGTTGGATATTGCCATACTGTCAATAAAAGCCAAGCAGCTTACTCAGGTCAGCATCAGCGAATCCTCTCTGCTGGAAGTCGGCGATTTTGTTGTTGCCATCGGTAACCCTTTCGGTTTAGGCCAGACTGTTACTACAGGTATCGTAAGTGCATTGGGCCGCAGTGGTTTAGGTCTGGAAGGTTATGAAAACTTTATCCAGACCGATGCTTCTATTAATCCGGGTAACTCCGGAGGGGCACTGGTTAACCTGAATGGTGAATTAATCGGTATCAATACAGCTATTATTGCCCCTGCAGGGGGGAATATAGGTATAGGATTCGCTATTCCAATTAATATGGCACAAGCCAGTATGCAGCAAATTTTAAAACACGGCGAAGTTAAACGCGGTCAGATTGGTGTCAGTATTCAGGATATTACCCTGGATTTAAGGGAAGCACTGGGACTTGATAATGGTCAGCTGGGTGTCCTGATTGCCAGCGTGGCAAAAGACTCACCAGCAGAAAAAGCGGGTTTAACCTCTGGGGATATTATTACCAAAGTCGATGGCAAGGCCACCACCTCCACGGGACAGCTACGCAGTCAGATAGGTATCAAACGTATCGGTGATAAGGTTAAAATCACTTATCTGCGTGACGGTCAAAGCAAAACGGTAAATGTTAAGGTTGGTGAGCCCCAGACCCTTGCCAGCCAAGAGTCTTCCTGGAAGCTCCACCCTTTATTGGAAGGTGCATCATTTGCCAAGAATAATGAAGGTGCCGGTATATTGGTTATCGAAGTGCAAGCAAATTCACCAGCAGCCTACAGTGGCCTGCGTGCAGGAGATGTGATAATTGCTGCGAATAAACAACGGGTTGATGATTTATCATCCTTCCAAAAAGCACTAGTGCTTGCGAAGAACAGCGTTTTATTGCAGGTTAACCGCAATGGCAGCTCACTGTTTATTGCTATTCGTTAATAAAAAAAGCTCCGGCGTGTTGCTAACACATATTAGCCGCACGCCTTCTCCCCATGATTTGCACGCCATAACCTGAAAACACCCACAGAATGACAAAATAGGTAGGCGTTTCAGCCAATATTCCTCATAATAAGTCGTTGTTATTAATAGCCTGGTTAAAATATGGAACTGGAAGAGATTTACCGCAAAGACTTAAACCTGTTAATTGCATTAAAAGTACTGATTGAAGAAGGCAGCGTCAGTGGCGCAGCTGTCAGGCTTAATTTAAGTCAGTCTGCGGTCAGCCGTGTTTTGGGAAGATTAAGAAACCTGCTGGATGATCCGCTTTTTATCCGCCACGGGCAGCACCTGCAGCCAACACAGCGCGCTATCGAATTAAACCTTGCTCTCAACGCACCTTTACAATCTTTGCGCACTTTACTCTCTCCCAGCCATTTTGAAGCGAAACACTGCACCCAAAAATTTAAAATAGCCACCACAGACTATGCCATGCAGGCCATTCTCCCCTATGCATTACCACGTATTTACAAGGAGGCGGCAAATGTATCCATTGAGTTTTTACCCCTTAAACATGATCAGCTGCTCAATCAGTTAACCAGCGAGGGCGCCGACATGGCAATCTGTCGGCCGGTCTCTTTAATAGCACCGTTACAGCAGGAAAAATTAGGCTTAGTCAGTGTATTTTGTATGTTGGCAAAGTCTCATCCTCTGGCAGATAAAACCTTAACTCTGGAAGATTACCTTGCCTATCCGCATGCGCTAATTGCGATCAGCGATGGCGTAAAAGCACTGCTTGATGCAGCGCTGACCGGGCATCAAAAACAAAATACTATTTTACGCTCTTATCATTTGGAAGCCGCCTTAGCCATTGTTGATAAGATGCCCCTGCTGATCACCG
Organism: Psychromonas sp.; assembly: GCF_041586535.1. GTDB lineage: Bacteria > Pseudomonadota > Gammaproteobacteria > Enterobacterales > Psychromonadaceae > Psychromonas. Next base: position 9,334 of record NZ_JBFGZY010000028.1, read on the forward strand.
TACCGGCAGATCTCGCCTATTTAATGGCAGAAAAATACAATTTATTGGTAAAACCCCTGCCTTTTGAATTTAAACCTTTTGAATACAGCCTTACCTGGCATCCCCGCTGTGAACATTCTCAGGCGCAAATCTGGCTGCGTAATTTATTAAAAGAGGAATGCGGCAGGTTAATTAATCAGCGTATCCATGATATGGGGCTGGTATAAAAAAGCCCGCGACAGCAGGCTTGAATAGTATATTTGATTATTAGATCTGTTATAACTTAATGACCGTGCGGCCGGTTATCTGTCCGTTGGTAATCGCTTCGGCACATTCTACCGCCTCGGTTAACTCAATTTCACGGCATGCCTGCTGATAATAACTGGCAGGCATTATTTCACTCAAACGTTTCCATGCAGCTATACGGCGCTCAAAAGGGCAATTAACAGAATCAATACCCAACAATTTCACGCCACGTAAAATAAAAGGCATCACCGTGGTCGGTAAATCAAAACCATTGGCTAAACCACAGGCCGCCACGGCACCATCATAATCAATTTGCGCCAGTACTTTAGCCAATATTTTACTGCCCGCTGTATCGATAGCCGCTGCCCATAACTGTTTTTCTAATGGTCGTGCAGGCTCTTCCAGCTCTGCTCGGCTGATAACACGGCTGGCACCAAGCTGTTTTAACAATTCGCCATTTTCTTCGACCCTGCCGGTCACAGCAACCGTTTGATAACCAAGTTGTGCCAATAAAGTGACGGCCACCGACCCCACTCCGCCACTCGCACCTGTCACTAAAACTTCACCACTTTCAGGTTTAATCCCGGCATCAACTAATGCCTGTACGCATAACATCGCTGTTAAACCAGCTGTACCAATCATCATCGCCTGTTTACCGGTCATGCCCTGCGGCAGCGGCACTAACCAGTCAGCTTTTAAACTGGCTTTTTCCGCCATTCCGCCCCAATGCCCTTCACCGACTCCCCAACCGGTTAAGACAACCTGGTCACCAGCCTGATAACGGGCATCTTTAGATTCGATAACCTGACCGGTTAAATCAATACCCGGTACCATAGGAAACTGGCGGACAATGCGCCCTTTGCCGGTGATCGCTAAACCATCTTTGTAGTTTAAAGATGAATAATCAACAGCAATTAATACTTCACCTTCCGGAAGTGATGATTCATCCAGTTGACGAATTTCGGCAATGGTTTTTTTATCTTGTTGCTCAAGAACAAGTGCTTTAAACATAAACAGACTCCATGAGTAATAGGTGAAATTAATAACATCGATAGTATAGGGAAAATAATTTATGAAAAAAATGAAACATAATCATATCATTCATGCGTATTGTGCATAGATTGATAAATATCAATCTAAGTATCTTTCCTGCAGATGTTTTTTATAAAGAGCTGGATTAAGTATTTCACCCGTGGCCTGTTTAACTAATTCATCGGTGGATAATAAACTCGCTTTAGACCAGATATTCTGTGCTAACCACTCAAAAATCGGCGTCATTTTCTGCTCAGTGATACAGGCACCGACATCCACCTGCTTTTTCATTGCCGCCATAAACTGCGCCGCATACATTGCCCCTAATGTGTAACTCGGAAAATACCCGAAAGAACCATCTGTCCAGTGTATATCCTGCATACAGCCATTTTTGTAATTACCCGCAGTGGCAAGCCCTAAATATTCGCGCATTTTAAGATCCCATAACTCGGGGATATCTGCATAATCAATATTGCCATTGATTAAATCACGCTCTATCTCATAACGCAGAATAATATGAGCGGGATAAGTAACCTCATCGGCATCAACACGAATTAACCCCGGATTTACACGGGTATAAATTTTCTGCAGGTTGCCTGCCGCAAATACTGCCGGATTATTATCCGGAAAATGTTTGCAGGTTAAGGGCGCAAGTTGCGCGATAAATTCATTGCAACGGCCCAACTGCATTTCAAAAAACAAACTTTGTGACTCATGAATGCCCATTGAACGCGCTTCACCAACAGGCAAGCCCTGCAGCGCTTTTGGTAAGCCCTGCTCGTAACGGGCGTGCCCTGTTTCATGAACTATCCCCATCAAAGACTGAACAAAATCCGTTTCATCATAACGTGTTGTGATGCGGACATCCTGGCTTGTTCCACCACAAAAGGGGTGGGTGCTGATATCTAATCTGCCATGATTAAAATCGAACTCAAGCAGTTTCATAATATCTAAACCAAGCCTCTTTTGCTCATTGGTATTGTAGCGTTCCGTGGGTTTTAGAAAGCTTTGGCCGGCCTGCTGCTGCTGTATTTGAACGGTTAATTCAGGTAACCAGGTTTTTAAATCGCCAAAGACACCATCCAATTGTTCGCTGCTCATACCGGGCTCGTAAAGATCCAGCATGGCATCATAGGGGCTTTTATTACCGGCCTCTGCTCTAATTGCCGCTTCCTCTTTAGATAACAAAACCACTTCGGCAAAGTTTTTGCTGAAACCCTGCCAGTCATTATCAGCACGTTGCCTGCGCCAGGCATGCTCGCACCGGGAGCCTGCCAAAGATTGAGCCTGCACTAATTTTTCCGGCAAAACCGTGGCTTTTTGCCATTGCGCTTTCATTTCACGTAAGCTTGCTGATTCAATCTCGCTGAGATTTGCAGCCTCAGCAGCGGCGAATAAATCCCCGAGATGTGACGAAGTTGATAATTGATGGATATGCAGAGAAAGTTCAGCCGTAGCTTGCGCACGGGATTCATTTCCACCAGCCGGCATCATCACCGCCTGATCCCAGCTGGTTACCGCTGCGAGATGATTAAAGTTAGCAATTTTTTTATAATGCAGAGAAAGTTTATTGTAAGGACTCATATTTTTCCTAAGGGTAAGCAGGGTTATAGCACCTTTGCAAGAGAACGTGCCGGAAATAAACCGAAATTTAGAGTCTTATTATACTTAAATCGGCACCTTATGCATAAATCAAAAGTGTCCGATCAGATGTTGATCATCAAGCAAACGATGATCAACTGAGGAAGCGGTGCAGGGTGGTAAAAAGTCGATGCAGGCAGAATCGACCTGTTATTATATCCGAGAATTGTACAACTTTTTCAACTTGAGATTGCCCGGCTATTTTTCTATTGTTCATTGCTTACAAAAATAGCACTTAGATAACTTGGCGCTAACTTTTGATTTAAATCTAAGTTATCAGTGCAGCAGCAATTGATAACTCAGCACCATCCGGCAATCAACACCTCATTCAAACAAGGCTTTTACAGTCTATCAAAATCTGCTCCACATCACTTAAACAGGAGCCGCAGCCTGTACCAGCTCCGGTGTATTGACTGACAGCTTCAAGCGAATCAAAATTCTGTTCAACTATTGCATTTTTAATGGTTTTTTCACCCACTTGTTTACAGGCACAAACCATTTTTCCGCAGGCAAGTTTACCTTCTACCTGCCCGGAAATAATTGAGCGTTCAATACTGCTATCAACGCTTTCATCAAGCAGGTTCTGCAACCAGTCTAAATCCTGCTCCTGCAGGTTTTTCCCGACAATATAAACATGCTGCATTTTCTCCTGCGCAATATTCGCATAGCGGTAAATTGGATTCTGACTTGTCTCACAGGGAGAATTACTTAACGTTTTACCGCCACCATTGAGCATTAAATTGGACAGTTTAATGGTTAAATCCAGCGGACTAACGGTGGATGCGATGCGGTACAGATAACCTGCATCAACTTTTTGTTTTACCCAATAATCAAATTCGGAGAGATCCATCACCGTCCGGCTTAATAACCATGCTTCACTCTTATATTTCCATTTGCTTAATGTTACCGGCGTAAATTTAAACTCCGGTTGACCGGAGTTGCTGTCCAGATTCGCTTTTATTAACGCACAGCTATTTGCCTTACTCGCCGTTTTATCGTTCCAGTGGATCGGCATAAACAACTGTCCCGGCTCTATATCTTTTGATAGTTCCAGACGAACTAATAATTCCCCGCTAGCACTGCTAAGGTTAACCAATTGCCCTGTTTGCAGCTGTTGTTGTGCTGCATCTTCGGGATTCATTGTCACAAAGGGTTCAGGCAGGTGGGCACTTAAGCGACTGGAAAGCCCGGTTCTGGTCATGGTATGCCATTGATCTCGAATACGACCACTGTTAAGTACAAAAGGATACCCCTCACAACAGCTGCTCAGGGGAGACTGGTGGGAAACCGGGATTAACTGCGCTTTTTTACTTGCCGTAAAAAACAGATTGTCAGTAAACAGGCGCTGATTAACCTGCGTTTTTTGATATTCCAGGACAGGCCATTGCTGAGGTGACAGTTTATGGTAATCAGCAGCACTCAGATCCGCCAGACCAATCAGATTCAATGCGCGCAGATGACCTTCGCGATTACCTAACGCAGTCATCTTCACATATTCATCAAATACCTCACCCTCATGGTGATAGTCAAAAGCGCCTGCAAAGCCCATTTTTTTGGCCACTTCACTAATTATCCACCAATCCGGTTTGCCTAATCCCGGGGTGGGTAAAATTCTGCGCTGCCGGGAAATTCGACGCTCAGAGTTAGTCACTGTTCCGGATTTTTCACTCCAGCCCTGAGCCGGTAACAGCACATCGGCAAAAGCACTTGTCGCAGTTTCTTTAATACAATCGGAAACAACCACTAACGGGCATTTTTCCAGAGCCGCTTTAATTTTGTTGCTGTCGGGCAAACTGACCACAGGGTTAGTAGCCATTATCCAAACCGCCTTAACCTTTCCGTCATTAATGGCATCAAAAAGATCAATGGCTTTTAACCCCGGCTTGGTTGCCAGCTTTTTGGTTTTCCAAAAGTCACTTATTCTCAGGTGATCTTCAATATTACCAAACTCCATGTGTGCAGCTAAGGTATTAGCAAGTCCGCCTACTTCCCGTCCTCCCATGGCATTTGGCTGTCCGGTCACCGAAAATGGCCCCATCCCTTCTTTACCGATCCGCCCGGTTGCCAGAAAACAGTTCAAAATACTGTTTACTTTATCTGTACCTTGTGAGGACTGATTAACCCCCTGAGAATAAATCGTCATCACTTTTTCTGTCAAAGCAAAACGGTTGTAGAAGATATCCAACTGCGCCGCCGTAATACCGAGGCGCTTTAAAAAGTCATCCAGATCCCGACATTCTTCAAGGGCACTGGCTAAAGTGCGGTCAAATCCTTGTGTATATTGGTCGATGTAATCTTTATCTGTCACATGATTGTCGGCCAGATAAGCTAATAAACCATTAAACAGGGCAACATCTGCGCCCGGTTGAATCGCCAAATGCAAATCTGCAATTTCACAACTTGCGGTTTTGCGCGGATCGATCACCACAATAAAAAGATCCGGACGTGCCTGTTTCGCCGCTTTTAAACGCTGAAATAATACCGGATGGCACCAGGCTAAATTAGAACCGGTGATCACCACCATATCGGTTTTTTCAAGATCGTCATAACAGACAGGGACAACATCGGCGCCAAATGCACGCTTGTGCCCGGCGACCGATGAAGACATACAAAGGCGTGAATTAGTATCAATATTACCGCTGCCGATAAAACCTTTCATCAGTTTATTGGCGAGGTAATAATCTTCTGTGAGCAGCTGGCCTGATACATAAAAAGCCACGGAATCAGGGCCATGCTCTTCTATTGTCTGAGAAAATTTATCAGCAACCACATTCAGGGCATCTTCCCAATTTGACTTAATACCCTTGATTTCCGGCGTTAATAACCGCCCCTCATGAATAACTGTTTCACCCAGCGCCATACCTTTAGAGCATAACCGGCCATAATTTGCAGGATGCTCCTGATCGCCTCTGATATCCAATAACCCCTGCTTGTTGGGTTTTGCCTCCACACCGCAGCCAACGCCGCAATACGCACAAGTGGTTTTTGTCCATAAGCTTTTCTCTGCAGTCATGTGCCCTCTCTGTATTTGACCCGCTGTCTATTCGTAATTTAATTTCATCTGGAAACTAATCATGCAATTTACGCACCAAGTTATACAATTTATACAACCCTTCCTTAAGTTTTAAAAATTAACACTTTCCGAACAACTGCTTAACAATTGAATTCGTAAAAGCAGGTGTTTTATTTCACAACCAGATAGTAACAACCCGACAACAAAAAAACGAGCACCGCCACATGGCAATGTCACATAATGGTGCGCCTTGCACTATTAAGGGGCCAGCCTCTACTAAATAATGCCCTCTAGCACTCTCAAACCCACTATTATTAAGGCCAAATACGCATAACTAAGAATATGATTTAAAAGAGTTTAAATTTTTAATTTAGGTAGATTTTTATCTTTTGGCACTGTATTTGCTTTAACACCACAAACCGTTAACAAAGCAGTAACATCCAGTTTGCATCGAAAACACTTTATTAACGACTTAACATAACACAGGTGACAAGATGAACTTAAATAACAGCCATCATGCAGTTACAAACTTTGTCTTAAGGGAACAAATGACAAGCAATATAACCTCACTAAAAAATAAACAGTCAACTCAATCTGGTGTCGTTTTTTTAGTGGGTGCCGGTCCGGGCGATCCGGACCTGCTGACAGTAAAAGCCTTACGCCTTTTACAAAGTAGTGATGTAATTGTTTTTGATAATCTGGTAAGTGAGCAAATTAGAGCTCTTTTTCCCCCGCAGGCTGAAACTGTGTACGTCGGTAAGGCGAAGGGTGCTCACAGTGCCAGCCAGTCTGAAATCAATCAGTTATTAATTAATAAAGCCAAACAGGGCTTAACGGTCTGCCGCTTAAAAGGGGGCGACGCATTTGTTTTCGGGCGTGGCGGTGAAGAGATACTGGCGCTAAAAGAGCAGGATATTAAAGTAGAAATAGTGCCGGGCATTACCGCCGCGGCAGGCTGCGGCAGTTACGCCGGCATCCCGCTTACCCATCGTGGTCTTGCCCAGGGATGTACTTTTGTGACTGCACATGCAGAGAAAACTCTGGATATAAAATGGCAGGCACTTGCCAAACTGGATCATACCCTGGTTTTTTATATGGGGTTAAGCAAAGCGACATTAATTGAAACCCAGCTTATAAACGCAGGCTTAGATGAAAATACACCGGTGGCTTTGATTGAAAACGGCTGTTGTCCCGAACAGCGTGTTATTACCGGTTCCCTCAAACAACTTTCCGCACTGGTTGATGAACAACAAGTGCAATCCCCCGCTCTGATCATGATCGGAAAAGTAATCTCACTTGCCGAGCAGTTGCAATGGTTTAACCAGCAGCAATCCATTGCCAGTGCAGTGAATGAATTAACACAATTATCAGCATAACAATATATATATATAGGAAATTTACATTATGAGTAAACAACGCATTGTAGTGGTCGGTAACGGTATGGTCGGCCATAAATTTATTGATACGCTGATTACAGATGATAGCGTCGATTACGATATCATCACCTTCTCGGAAGAATCCCGTCTTGCCTATGACCGTGTTCAATTAAGTGGTTTTTTCTCCGGTAAAACAGCTGATGATTTGGCCTTAACTGATGCGGCTTATTATCAGGAAAATGGTATTAACTTTGTCCTCAACGACAAGGTTACCCAACTTGATACTGCAAACAACCAGGTAATCACCGCAAGTGGACGTACTGAAAGCTATGACAAACTTGTTTTAGCAACGGGCTCTTATCCTTTTGTACCCCCTATTCCCGGCAATGACCAGGCGCACTGTCATGTTTACCGGACGATTGAAGATCTTGAAGCGATCACCGCCTCGGGTAAGGTCAGTAAAGTAGGCGTGGTGATTGGCGGTGGTTTATTAGGACTGGAAGCGGCCAAAGCGGTAAAAGATCTGGGTTTGGAAACTCATGTGGTGGAATTCGCACCTCGCCTGATGGCGGTACAGTTAGATGATGGCGGTGGTCAATTACTACGCCGTAAAATAGAAGATATTGGCGTACAAGTCCATACCGGCAAAGCAACAACGGAAATTGTTGCTGGAGAACAATGCCGCTACCGAATGAACTTTGCCGATGGCACATTTTTAGAAACCGATACGATCATCTTCTCAGCTGGTATCCGCCCGCAGGATGAATTGGCGCGTGAGTTCGGCCTGACCATTGGCGAGCGTGGCGGTATTGTGATTAATAACCAATGTCAGACTAATGTTGATAATGTTTATGCCATTGGTGAGTGTGCTCTATGGAATAACTTTGTCTTTGGTCTGGTGGCACCGGGTTACCAGATGGCCAAGGTGGCAGCGGCACATATCAAAGGTGAATCACTGCAATTCACCGGTGCGGATATGAGTACAAAACTTAAATTACTGGGTATTGATGTTGCCAGTATTGGTGAAGTGCATGGACAAACGCCCGGCGCACAATCCTACACCTATCATGACGAAATTGAACAAGTTTATAAACGCCTGATTGTTTCTGAAGACGGCAAAAAAATAGTCGGTGCCGTTTTAGTTGGGGATGCAGAAGCTTACGGCACATTATTACAACTGTTACTCAATGACATGACTCTGCCTGCAAACCCGGCTGTATTAATTTTACCGAGTAGCGGGGATGAAGAAGCAAGTGGATTAGGCGTCGATGCCCTGCCTGATAGCGCCGCTATCTGTTCATGTTTTGATGTCACCAAAGGCGATATTAAAAGCGCGGTGGCGGCGGGCTGCTGCTCAATGGGTGACCTTAAAGATGCAACTAAAGCCTCAACAGGTTGTGGCGGTTGTTCGGCATTAACTAAACAGGTGTTGGATGCTGAGTTGGCCAATTTAGGCTTTGAAGTCAATAACAACCTTTGTGAGCATTTTGAACATTCCCGCCAAGAGCTGGCAGATATTGTCCGGGTTAAAAAAATCAAAAGCTTTGACCATCTTCTAAGCGAGCATGGTAACGGTCTGGGTTGTGAGATTTGTAAACCGGCTGTCGGTTCTATCCTTGCGTCTTACTGGAATGATTATATTCTTGAAGATGAACATATGGAGCTACAGGACAGTAACGATATCTTCCTGGGTAATATTCAAAAAGACGGCACCTACTCAGTAGTACCGCGTATTGCCGGTGGCGAAATCACCCCGGATAAACTAATTGTGTTAGGCCAGGTTGCCAAAGAGTTTGATCTATACACCAAAATTACCGGCGGTCAGCGTGTGGATCTGTTTGGTGCACAACTGCATGAATTGCCTCTTATCTGGCAGCAGCTGATTGATGCCGGCTTTGAAACCGGTCATGCCTACGGAAAATCGTTACGTACGGTTAAATCCTGTGTGGGTAGTACCTGGTGTCGTTACGGCGTTAATGACAGTGCCGGTTTCGCCATCGAACTGGAAAACCGTTATAAAGGCCTGCGTTCACCACACAAAATTAAATTCGCGGTATCAGGCTGTACCCGTGAGTGTGCGGAAGCACAAAGTAAAGATGTGGGTGTTATTGCCACGGATAAAGGCTGGAACTTATATGTCTGCGGTAACGGCGGAATGCGCCCCCGTCATGGTGACTTGCTCGCATCTGATTTAGATGACTATACTTTAATCAAATATGTGGATCGCTTTTTAATGTTCTATATCCGTACCGCAGATCGCCTGCAACGCACTTCTGTGTGGCTGGAAAACCTTGAAGGCGGCTTGGAGTATTTAAAAGAAGTAGTAATTGAGGACAAATTAAACCTCAATGCAGAGCTGGAGTCTGAAATGCAGCGCAATATTGATAATTACCAGTGTGAATGGAAAACCACCATCAGCAATCCGGAAAAACTAAAACGCTTTAAGCATTTTATCAACAGCGATCAGATCGATAATCATTTAGCTTTTAAGCGCGACCGTCAACAACGTATTCCCGCAGAACCGGTGAAAATACAGCCAATTGAAGTTTTAGAATTAACAGAATAAGGGGATCAACAATGAGTCAATGGACAACAATCTGCAAGTTTCAGGATCTTACGCCAAACACCGGTATTTGTGCACTGTTTGAAGAAGAGCACGTAGCGATCTTTTACTGCCAACGCACAGAACAGTTATACGCGGTCAATAATGTCGACCCTATTGCCAAGGCAAGCGTGCTATCACGCGGCATTATGGCATCCCTGCAGGGAGAGATGTATATCGCTTCTCCTTTATATAAACAGCATTTTAATCTGTCTACGGGGGAATGTTTAGAAGAGCCCGAGCAGCAGATAAAAACCTATTTAATACGTAGAGAGAATGATCAAATCCAGCTTAAACAAGCCAGTTAAGGGCCTGTTTTTGATTAACCTGGATTTATACCGATTATGAATAAAAGGATAACATTGTGAATAAACCTGCATTTAACATCTTTTCTTTTTCAGGAAAGATGAAAACACTACATTTAAGCTGGATGGCATTTTTTATTACCTTTGCTGTTTGGTTTAACTTCGCCCCCTTACTGCAGGCGGTGAAAGAGACGCTCGGGCTGACTACCCAGGAGATCAAAACCCTACTGATCTTAAACGTAGCTCTGACCATACCTGCGCGGGTGATCATTGGCTCGTTAACTGATAGATTTGGTCCACGTATCGTTTATTCTGCGCTACTGGCTATCTGTGCCATCCCCTGTTTTATGTTTGCCTTTGCCGACAGCTTTATTCAAGCGGCTATCGCCCGCTTTGCCTTAGGCTTTATCGGTGCAGGTTTTGTTATCGGTATCCGTTTAGTCTCAGAGTGGTTCCCGCATAATGAACTCGGTACAGCTGAAGGTATCTATGGCGGCTGGGGTAACTTTGGTTCAGCTGCGGCAGCCTTTACCCTGCCTACCATTGCGTTAATGTTTGGCGGTGAAGACGGCTGGCGCTACGCCATGGCGGTAACCGGGGCGCTAAGTTTAATCTTTGCTTTTATCTTTTATGCCAATATCAGCGACACGCCAAAGGGTTCAACATATTTTAAACCTAAAAACCTAACCGCGATGGAAGTAACCTCTAAAGGTGATTTTTTCTTACTGTTAGTAATGAAAATACCAATGTACGCGGCACTGGCATTGCTGGCCTGGAAACTGTCACCAGCTAATATAAATATGCTTTCAGCACAAGTCACTTATGCTATCTATGGGGTACTGATTGCACTCTATATCTACGAGTGGTCACAGGTTTGGAAAGTCAATAAAGGCATTTTTACTACACCCGTTGCAGAGATTCATCAGTATAAATTCAAGCAGGTTGCGGTATTAAATATCCTTTATTTTGCAACCTTTGGTTCAGAGTTGGCAGTTGTTTCCATGCTGCCCCTGTTTTTCCTGGAAACCTTTGAGTTAACCCCCGTGGTTGCGGGTATGGTTGCCTCCTCTTACGCCTTTATGAACCTTGTATCACGACCTGGTGGCGGTTGGATCTCAGATAAATTCGGTCGCAAGATAACCTTAGTGATACTCACTGCAGGTCTGGCACTGGGTTACCTGTTAATGGCGCAAATTACCAGCGGTTGGACGTTATGGATTGCAGTTGCGGCAGCGATGTTATGTTCATTCTTTGTTCAGGCGGGTGAAGGTGCAGTATTTGCGACCGTTCCGCTGATTAAACGCCGTATGACCGGACAGATTGCCGGTATGACAGGTGCCTACGGTAATGTCGGTGCGGTGGTTTACTTAACAGTACTTTCATTTGTTGATTATCAAACCTTCTTCTACGTAATTGCAGTGACAGCCTTCATTGGCCTGGTAACGCTCGCCTTTATGGCAGAGCCGAAGGGACAAATGGCTGAGGTAAATGCCGATGGCAGCGTCACCATGATTGATGTCAGCCATTAACTTTAGGGTCTGTTGACCTTAGTGTATTATCAATAAGGCGCTTCAAGACCCGAGTTTTGAAGCGCCTTATTGATCAAATAATATAAGCGTAACCCTATGAAAAAAAGTGTAAGTCACCCCCCGCAAGTGAGCCAAAAACTTGAACTGTGTATCGGAGGTTACTCTGATATCGGCACAAGAGAGATTAACCAGGATGCCTTTGCAGTTAAGGTACCGACTTTACATTCAGAGCAAAAATATAAAGGTATTGTGGCAACAATTGCTGACGGTGTAAGCTGCAGTAACAGGAGCCAAAATGCCAGTCAAACCAGCGTAAGCCAATTTATTGAAGAGTATTACAGCACACCGGAAAGCTGGAGTGTAAAAATGGCAGCGGGTAAAGTACTCAACTCGCTCAATGATTGGCTGTTTCAGCAAAATCATGTCGATGAACTCCGTCATAACGGGATGATCACCACTTTTACCTCGGTTATTTTTAAATCAACCAGTGCTTATATTTGTCACGTCGGTGATAGTCGAGTTTATCGTTATCGCGATGGCCTTCTGGAACAACTCAGCAAAGATCATACGCGTACTTTATACGGAAAAAACAGCGTATTAGTGCGTGCTTTAGGGATGGATAACCGCCTGGATGTGGATTTTCAGCGCCTGGACCTGCAGGTCGGTGATCTGTTTCTGCTGTCCACTGATGGCATCCACGACTGGCTAACTGAAAAACAGCTAAGCGAACAGCTTGCCAGTCTGCAGGGAAGCCCATTAACCTCAGCACAACTTGAATCCGCGGCCCGGAATCTGGCTGATCTAGCCAGTGAACAGCAGAGCAGTGATAATTTAACCTGCCTGTTGCTGCAGGTAACCAGCCTACCTTTGCTCGATGTTAATGAATTATACCAACGCTTAACCCATTTAACTATCCCTCCGGCTTTGCAGCGCTGTAATGAAATTGACCGCTTTATTATCGAAAGGGTATTACATGAAGGACCGCGCAGCCATGTCTATCTGGCTATTGATCAGGAGGATCAGCAACGAGTCGTTTTAAAAATGCCATCGCAGAATTTTACCGATGATCTGGTTTATCTCGATGGTTTTGCTAAAGAACGCTGGGTCGGGCGAAAGCTCAATGATCCGCGCATCATGAAAATTCTGCCAAGAATAAATTCTTCTCCCTTTTTGTACCATATCTGTGAATACATTGAGGGCATTACCCTGCGTCAGTGGATGTATGATAATCCAAAACCGCCTTTAGAGGTGGCACGGGAAATTATCCGCAATATCATCAGTTGTGCAAGAGTCCTGCAACGAGCAGGTTTAGTACACCGTGATTTTAAACCGGAAAATATTATGGTGCTACCGGATCGTTCGATTAAATTGATTGATTTCGGTACTATACAAATTGATGCTCTGGATGAAATTGCAGCTGCTCCTTCTGAGGATCAGCCTTTAGGCGCGACGGATTATATTGCCCCGGAATATTTAAACGGTGAAAAAGCCACGACTTTTTCCGATCTATTTTCCATTGCCGTTATCGGATATGAACTGCTCACTGGTGAACTGCCTTACAAATCATTACAAACGCAATCAATACAGCGGGTACGTGATATGAGCTGGAAATATCGTCCTATCGGTCAGTTCCGCGCAGATCTTCCAACCTGGATTGATCCGGTCTTTAAAAAAGCGACCCACCCTATGGCCGGACAGCGCTATCAGGCGCTGAGTGAATTTACCACCGATCTCTACACTCCTAACACGGAATTAATCGGAGCCCGTGAACAGAGCCCGTTAATTGAGCGTAATCCGGTGAGATTCTGGAAGATTTTATCCGCCTTTTTATTTTTTATCTCCCTGATAGAACTATTTTTTCTGCTCGCCGGTTAAGAACGTAACTGTAGTGTTATTAAAACAACGGCGTGATCGGTACTTTCGCCATCGCGTTCAAAAACAGGATTGATTAAATGCCGATCGCAGGTCTGGTGTTCACAAACTTCAAATAAGCTTAAATGATAATTAGCATCGAATTCCCGGGATAATAAAATATAATCCAAGACGGAGCTTGATTCACCGAAATAATGAGTCGGCTTACGTGGCGCTGGTCCGCTATTATCAGTCGATTGGAACAGATCCCAGGCATCTTTCAGGCAATATTTGTCAAGATAACTATCACTGTCATATTTTGACGTAAAACGCAGCGTATCGGTAACCAGGTGGCTTAATACCCCGTCAGCCAGGGTATTGTTAAAATCGCCCATTAAGATCATCGGCTGTCCGGTTTCCTCCCGCCTGACAATCATATTAACCATTAACAAAGCCGCTTCACTGCCGCGTTGAATGGTGGAACCCCAGCCACCAGCCACTTGTGCTTTCAGTTTTTCGATAATGTTTTTTTCAGATGAGAGCTCTGAACTGTTTTCATGCTCAAGGAGTGAGCGCTTAGATTTAAAGTGCACCACATAACAGTCAGTGTCACCAATATGCGGTAACTTAATGGTGGCACGTAATATCTGCCTGCTAAAGGAGAAATCTTCTTTGAGCCCCATTGCCATAGCAAGTCTTTGGTCCGGACAAACAGCCTGAATATCAACAATAGGATATTTTGATGCAATCGCCACCACCGGACTGCGGCAGATAAAGTCATCAATCACTTCCATTTGATCGACTACCTGAAAAAACTCATATCCCAACCCTGTAACTAATTCAGACAATGAATCGCTACTGAACACTTCCTGAAAACCAATCACATCAGGTTTAAATTCATTAATATAATCCGTTATCCACTGCTGTTTTTTAGTCCATTGCTCAGCACTGTAAATCCGCTCAAAATCATAAAACGCCAAAGGCGGTTGAAGATAATTAAACAGATTAAAAGTCGCAATCTTGATAAATGAATCGGGCACAAATTCAGGAGAGGTAGTCAGTAACTTAATTTCAGAGGCTTGCTTAGATGACAAATTATTTTTCCGGTTATGATTAAGTGATCAGTATAGCGGAAATTACCGGGAAGCCGGATTCTTTTTATTCTCTTTCCTGCTAGGAAAAACTGTTCAGCAACGTTGCTTTGCCATCTCCAGTTACTGAATTGCTTTATCTTCAGCCCACTTATCTATATAATTTACTCGATTTAAAATTACATTTATATCAACGAGTTGTGTTTTTATATTGGTAAATGTAAGACACTGAGAAATATATTTTAACTCTCTGAGCAGCCCAACAGAATTATATTTCCAGCAAAAGCTAAATTTGTAAAGCACCCAAGTAACTGACAGATAACGAGACAGTGTTAGTACAGGCAATAGTTTGACTCACTTCGCAAAGGATTTGCGTGATTGCTCTTTACAACCAGCACCCCCGGTTTTTGTTTATTATTGAATAAAGAATAAGTGATTCTTAGGATCTTTTTTTAATAAAGCAAATCTGTTTTTATTGAATATTCAGGGAGAGAAAATGGCGTTAAATTTACCGTTCAAAAAACTACTGCAGATAACCCTATTCTGTTCTATGGGATTTTCCAGTCCGCCAACTATTGCAGGCGATCTCGATAATATTAAAGCTTCCGGTGTATTACGGCATCTTGGTGTGCCCTATGCAAATTTTGTAAAACAATTTCCAAAAGACAATACCTATATCGAAACCGGTTTCGATATTGAGTTGATCCAGGGCTTTGCAGACCACCTTGGTGTTGATTATCAGTTTGTTAAAGGAGATGGGCATAATATAATTGGCCAGTTGATCGGACAAAATATTGAATATACAGATGGGCAGATTGTTTATCTTGACAATGAAAAAATTCAAGGCGATCTGATTGCCAGCGGAGTCACCAACCTTGAATGGCGCAAAGCACTTTTCGATTTTTCAGACGATTATTTTCCAGCTGGGGTGTGGTTATTTGCACGCGTAGATTCGCCAATGCAGCCTATTCAACCTAGCGGCTCTATCGTGGAAGATATCAAGCAGGTAAAAGCCCAGCTGGCCGGCCGGGATGTCCTTGGTCAAAGACAAACTTGTCTGGATCCCGATCTCTATCATCTTAAATCGAGCGGCGCTAATGTCATTTTACCAAACCCACCACTTAGGTCTGCATTTATGATCCCGGCAATACTCGCCTGGGAGGCTGAAAGCACCTTACTGGATGTCGTGGATGGGCTGGCGGCACTTGAAAAGTGGGCGGGTGAAATTAAAGTAATTGGGCCGATTTCAGAAGAGCAACGCCTGGCCGTTGCATTTCGTAAAAACTCACCTGAATTACGTCAAGCCTTTAATGCTTATTTAAAAGTGATTCGCGCAGACGGAAGATATCTCGAAATGGTCAAAAAATATTATCCGGAAGTTTTCAATTTTTATCCCGATTATTTTACCATAGGCAATGAATCGGATGCTTAAAAAGATCCGCGCGCCTCGTTAGCTTATACATTGTTATGTGACTTCTCACCGCCTTATCAGGCGATGCTTCTTGTTTCGTAGGCTATAGCTCGAAATATCGAGTCTTACATAAGCCTTCACAAGCAGACACGACCGTCCAGCCGCGTCGGTAACTTTAAACTGCTGCTCCAAACGGTTCCCTTGCCACAATCTGCAACTAGGCTATGTGGGGTCTTCTTGGTCAGTCAGTAGAAAATTTGTTTTTACTTTCTGCACTTGGTTTTCGTTACAGGATTAACGATTTTAGCACACATCAAGTGCTATTGCACTTTCGCCTTATATCCCCGCCCTAAAAACAAGGGCGGGGATATAAGGCTATTTTGCTAAAAAGGTTATGACAACGTCAAATACTTAAACGATTCCTTTATCGGCCTTGCTCAGGACAATGGTCTCAACTTGATTTAAAAATGGTCTTGGAAAACATATTTAAAAATACCTATGTAAGCTTATCATAGGTATTTTTTATTTCTGTTATTAAGAAAAAGTGAACGCTCTTGCCGGCACAAAGCCCCTGCGTATTAACTACTATTATTTTTCCCTAATCTCTCCTATTCTTTCACAACACATTGATTATTTATGAATAATAAGTATAAATAACAGTATGTAATCCCCTACTCAGTATGTTTAGGGCTTTGCTTACAGGATAACAGGAGATTACATGGCAGGATTGACTTTATTAACCCTACTTGATGATATTGCATCTGTTTTGGATGATGTAGCGGTTATGTCTAAAGTTGCTGCCCGCAAAACGGCAGGAGTGCTAGGTGATGATCTCGCCTTAAATGCACATCAGGTTAGCGGTGTAAAAGCTGAACGGGAAATACCCGTCGTCTGGAGCGTCGCGAAAGGCTCATTTATCAATAAATTAATTTTGGTACCTGCAGCCCTGTTGATCAGTGCCGTTGCCCCCTGGCTGATCCTTCCTCTGTTATTATTAGGTGGTTTATACCTTTGCTTTGAAGGAGCGGAAAAGGTATTTGAAAAATTTTTTCACCAACAGGATAAAAAATACCCGCTAGCTAAGCAAACAGAGAATTCCCCCGCAGAGGTAAGCGCATATGAAAAGAAAAAAATAAAGGGAGCCATCAGAACTGACTTTATCCTATCGGCTGAAATTATCGCGATTGTATTGGGTATTGTACAGCAGCTGCCTTTCTTCACCCAGGTGCTGGTTATGAGCTTTGTTGGTATTTGTGTCACCGTATTGGTCTATGGCCTGGTTGCAGGTATTGTTAAATTAGATGATCTGGGTTTCTATTTGCAGGAAAAAAGCGCCGGCAAAGGCATCCTGAATGTAATGGGTAACGGCCTTATCGCCTCGGCGCCAAAATTAATGAAACTGTTAACCATCGTTGGTACCGTTGCCATGTTCTTAGTCGGTGGCGGAATTGTTACCCATAGCATCCCCACTATTCATCATTTACAGGAAAGCATCATTGCCAGTTTACCGGATATTGATTACTTTTCGGCAAGTTATTCAACCATAGGCAATGGTTTAGTAGGTATGCTAAGTGGATTTATAGTACTTTTATTGATCACTCTGCTGCATCAATTAAAGACAAATTTCAGCAGGGAAAAGTAATACAGCACTATAAAATTCTAATAATAAAATCACTCTTGTTGTAAGAGTTCATAATTAAATACGTTGCAGCAATAAGGAAAATTCAATGAAACTCATTCTTAAATTATTCGCCGGGCTGGTAGTTATTTTTCTACTCGCCGCAGTTGTTTTAGTGGTAACAATAGATCCCAATGATTATAAGCAACAGATTCAAGCCCAGGTCAAAAATACCATTAACCGGGATCTGTCTATCAATGGCGATATCAGTTGGGCGTTTTATCCGCAGTTAGCCTTTAGCAGCGGTGAGATTGAACTGCATAATCCGGATGGATTTAATCGCAAAAATCTGCTCAAAATTGATCAGGCTATGGTTGGTATCAATATATTACCGTTATTAAAAGGCCAAATTCAAATTGGCGAAATAACATTAAACGGTCTGGTTTTGAATCTGATCACCAATAAAGACGGTAGCTCAAATCTGGATAATATGGGTAACACTACCAGCAAATCAGATGCAAAAGAACAAACAGTTACGCCGACAACAGATCCAGGTAAGACGCAAGAAAGTGTTTTTTTTGCTCCGGAAAATCTGCAGTTAGCAGGTGTTAATATCAATGATGCACAAATTGAAATCCAAGATCTGAAAGCAGGCACAACAAACAAAGCTGACATAAAAAAAATTCATCTGGGTAAATTTTCACCGGGTCAGGAAACAGATTTATCCATGCAGACGGATGCCATTATCGACGCCATGGTTGCTGAGTTAAACTTACAATCAAAATTACTGGTATCGGCGGATTTGACAACAATAGAGTTGAAGCAACTTGCCCTTAGCGCTTTATTAACCGGGGAAGATCTGCCCAATGGTAAAATAAACAGCTCAGTCAATGCGGATCTCAAATATAACCTCGACAGCATGAAAGCGGAACTGAGTAACCTGTTAGTGAAGCTGGATCAGATCCAACTCTCCGGTAATCTTTCTTTACAAACCAAGAATTTAACCACGGTACGCTTCGCCCTGAAAGGCAATCAGTGGGATCTGGCACCTTATTTACCCCAGTCTGAACAAACAGAGACGGCAGAAAACAGTTCCGGCAAAACAGCCGGCAAGAACACACAGGAACAAGAGCCGGATCTGAGTATATTAAATAGCCTGGATGTTGACGGTACGCTATCCATCGAAGGGATCCAAGCCTCCGGTCTGACAATTGGAAAAATTGACTCAAAAATTATTATTAAGAAAGGTAAAGCACAGCTAACACCATTAACCGCCGAGCTTTACCAGGGTTTTTTGAATGTCGATGCCAGCCTTGAAAATAACCGTGGGTTAAACAGCTACCAGATAGCGAGTAATCTGAAAGACGTACAGATACGTCCTCTGCTGATCGATGCAGCCAAAATCGATTACCTGAGTGGTACAACTGCGTTTAACTTTGCCGGTAAAGGACAAGGATTAACGGCAACTAAAATAAAAACAGGGCTAACAGGCAATGGTGATTTTAAACTAACCGATGGTGAGTTATACGGTGTTAACATTCCTCAGGAAATACGTATCTTAAAAGCCAAACTTCAGGGGAAAGCACTGCCGACTGAAGCGGATATCAAAAAAACCGACTTTGCATTATTATCCGGAAATTTCACTGTCAAAAACGCTATTGTAGATAATCAGAAGTTATTGATGCTCTCCCCCGTAATACGCCTTGATGGCAGCGGTTTAGCTGATATTTTAAAGGAAACATTAGACTACCGTTTAAGTGTTACACCTTTATCAAAGAGCAGTGAAGAAACTGCACAAACTGATCTGGATGGTCTCTCCATCCCATTGCTGATTAAAGGCTCATTCACAGATCCAAAATTTTCGCTGGACACTCAGGGGGTTATTAAAGAGAAACTTGATGCTGAGAAAAAACGTTTAGAAGAGAAAATTAAAAAAGAATCTGAGCAGAAAATTGAAGAAGAGAAAAAAAAATTAGAAGACAAATTAAAAGGTAAAATTAATAAATTATTCGGTTAATTAATCTTCTACTATTAACTTTAGAAAAAGCCCTGAGAACAAACAGCGCCAGGGCTTTTTAGCACACCATAATCCTGCACCTTAAAAAAAGAAAGCCTTTGCCTCAATAACTCACTGCTGATTCTCCAGAATGTTCAAACTTTGCTATTTTCACCATTGAGATAGGTTATTTATGGTTAAAATAAATATTTCAGATTCTGAAACCCCAAAAGAATCCGTAACTTAATTACCAAAAATACAATAAATAGCCTGTAAAAATCTTTCCTAACAAAATTTTAGGTAATTTAATTACAAATAAACTTGATCAATGTCCCATTTATTTGTATTATTAACCCAGATTTAAAAATCTGAAGTCACCAAACAAGCCACTTTAGGTAATTAAACAACATTTATAAAGCAGTCCACTCTACCAGGCAGATTAATTAAAAAATAAAAGGAAATAAAGATGAAAGATATTAAACAAATAAAACAAGTAGCATTAACAATCGAAAAAAAGGCTAAAACTCGTAAAATGGTCAATCGTGCCTTTGCAACACTACGTACAAGTTTTGATTTTACTTACCAGGACTAATAACAACTTAAAGGGCTATATGCCCTTTAGTTGTTATTAACAGCTCCCCTCACCCCTCCATCACTTCAATTTTCTGACATTAATTCCATCACTTAATAAGATACCTGGCTCCCACAGAATGCTAACTGCCCGCCCCGTGATCATCGATAAAACCGCGATTAACCCGAATACGGGAATAACTCCTTTGAATATCCCCTGTTGTGCCATTCAATACTGACAGCAATCGATATAACTTACTGCATTACTGCATTACTGCATTACTGCTTCAGAATAATACAGGATGACAAGTGGCCACTCGCAGACCACAAAAAAGCTGAAATGCCGTCTCTGTAAGAAAATATTACCCAATGGGGTTGCTGTTATGGAACTGCGGAGATTGAGAAGAACTGTTCATTTAGCAGAAATTAATACCAATTCCGTTAATTAGATGATCTGTTTAGGCGCAGGAAAAATGGATGAAAGCAAGGCATTGATTGCAGTAACTAGTTGTTCTAATTGCACAAAATCGTATGGAACGATTTTGAACAGCTTTAGCTGGCCACAAAGTGGTGAAGAACAGGACGTTCTGAATCAAATCAATAACAA